>JAIRXZ010000052.1 GCA_031267995.1 Odoribacteraceae bacterium
TCTCCTCGCGGTGGAGGCGGGCGGCTTCGTCGGTCTCCTCCTGGGCGGTGGCGATGACCGCGGGGTCGGTGGAGAAGGCGATGGCGTCCACCAGCTCCTTTCCCATTTCACTGAGGCAGTTGGCGGCGATGAGGTGCCGTATTTTGTTGAAATTTATCTTCGCCTCGAAATTCGCGGGGTAGATCATCGGGGAGGGGTGATCGTTACGTGGATGGTTCCCGTGGCGCCTTCGCTGGTGTGGAGGGTGACACTCTCGCGCCTGGTTTGGGCGCTTTCGCCCGCGGGGTTGTAGATGAATACGAGGCTGCCGCGGGATCCGGGGAGGAAGAGGACGGGGGTGTAGTCGATGGTGATGTCGCCGGGTTTGGAGATGGAGGTGATGGCTATTTTCTTTTTGCCGTCGTTGATGAGCGGGATGATGCGCGAGCGGGTGGCGGCGTCCAGGCGGATGGTGTCCGTGGCGGCGCGGAGGGAGCCGATGGCGAAGGGGTAGTCCCGCTGCAGGTCGAGGGCGCGGGCGATGACCTCCCCGCTGATTTCCAACCGGGTGGTGGTGTTTCCCGACGAGTAGACGGTGATCCGCTTGGTGAATCGCCCCGACAGGCCGGCCGGGCTGAGGTTGACGGTGAGGGTTCCCCGGTCGCCCGGCAACACGGGGTGGTTGCTCCATTCCGGGACGGTGCAGCCGCAGGAAGTTTCGGCGTCGATGATCAGCACCGGGACGCTTCCCTTGTTGACGAAAGTGAAGGTGTGGGAGAGGGACCCCCCGGTGGCCTCGATCCGCCCGAAGTCGTGGGTTTTCTCGGTGAAGAGAATCTTCGGCCGCTGCCCCGTGACCGCGAGGGGCAGGGAAAGCAGCAAAAACAGTAAACTCTTTGTCATCGTTTGAATTGTTACCGTCGCGAAATTAGGGATAAAATCTAAAAATCGCCCGGCGGCCGGCTAAATCTCGAAAAATTCCCGACGCTACACTTTCCGGTATCAATTAAATTACATACTTTCGCGACGTTAAACTTAAAAAAG
The DNA here is from genome assembly GCA_031267995.1 of Odoribacteraceae bacterium. Lineage (GTDB taxonomy): Bacteria > Bacteroidota > Bacteroidia > Bacteroidales > Marinifilaceae > JAIRKS01. Next base: position 1,024 of record JAIRXZ010000052.1, read on the forward strand.
AGAATCATGTATTTGACATCCGAAAAGAAAGAAGAGCTTTTTTCGACGTACGGGAAGTCCAATAAAGATACCGGCTCGGCAGAGTCCCAGGTGGCTTTATTTTCCTACCGTATCGCTCACCTGACCGAGCACCTGAAGCAACACCGTAAGGATTTTGCGACGCAACGGGCGCTGATTAAATTAGTAGGAAAACGTAGGGCCTTGCTGGACTATACCAAGCGGGAGGATATCGAAAGGTATCGAGCGCTTATCAAAGCATTGAACATACGTAAATAATCGCAAGACAATCCGGGGTTCGCTTCGGATTGTTTTCTATAAAGATATGCCCTTCTTCCCTGTACTAAACGTCATGAAGAAAGTGAGTTCTAATTGAAAACAAAGAGTATGAATGTAATTGAAAAGAAGATTACCCTAAAAGACGGCAGGGAAATCACGCTGCAAACCGGGAAACTGGCCAAACAGGCCGACGGGGCCGTCGTGTTGACAATGGGTAGCTCGATGCTGCTTGCCACCGTGGTCTCGGCGCAAGAAGCCGGCGAGGACGTGGATTTCATGCCGCTGTCCGTGGACTACAAGGAGAAATTTTCGGCGGTAGGACGCTTCCCGGGGGGATTTACCCGGAGGGAAGGACGGCCGTCGGACTACGAGATACTTGTCTCCCGACTGATCGATAGGGCGCTCCGGCCGCTGTTCCCGGACGACTATCACGCGGAGACGTTCGTCCAAGTGACCCTCTACTCCGGCGACGACGAGTCCACGCCGGACGCCCTGGCCGGGTTGGCCGCCTCCGCGGCGTTGGCCGTGAGCGACGTCCCCTTCCACGGGCCGATTTCCGAGGTGCGGGTAGCGCGCATCAACGGGGTGTTTAAAATCAATCCCGTGAAGAGCGAGTTGGCCAACGCCGACCTCGATATCATCGTGGCCGCCACGATAGAGAATATCATGATGGTGGAGGGCGAAATGAAAGAGGTTTCCGAGCAGGTGATGCTGGAGGCCATCAAGTTCGCCCACGAGGCCATCAAGGTACAATGCCAGGCGCAACTCGAGCTGGCCGAGGCCGTGAACAAGGAAAAAAGAACCTATTGCCACGAAAATAACGACGAGGAGCTGCGGAAAACCGTCTGGGAAAAATGCTACGACAAGGCTTACGCCGTGGCTCGCCAGTGCAACGCCGACAAGAAATTGCGCGGGAAGCTCTTCGAGCAAGTGCGGGAGGAGTTCCTGGAGACCATCCCCGAAGAGGATCGGGACGGAAAAAAATCCCTCGTGGGACGCTACTACCACGACGTCGAAAAAGAGGCCGTGCGCCGGATGATCCTCGACGAGGGGATGCGCCTGGACGGACGAGCCACCAACCAAATTCGCCCCATCTGGTGCGAGGCAGGCACCCTCCCCGGCCCCCACGGTATGGCCATATTCACCCGCGGCGAAACCCAAGCGCTGGCAACAGCCACGCTGGGCACCAAGCTGGACGAGAAAATCGTGGACGAAGCCACGGCGCAAGGCAAGGAAAAATTCCTCCTCCACTACAACTTCCCCCCCTTCTCCACCGGCGAGGCCAAACCCACGCGGGGAGTCGGTCGGCGCGAAGTAGGACACGGAAACCTGGCGCACCGCGCCCTGCGGGCAGTGATGCCGGACAACTATCCCTACACGGTACGCATCGTCTCGGACGTCCTCGAATCCAACGGATCATCCTCCATGGCAACAGTCTGCTCCGGCACGCTCGCCCTGATGGACGCCGGCATCCCGATCAAGAAACCCGTCACGGGCATCGCGATGGGACTGATCACCGACAAGGGATGCGCCAAATACGCCGTCCTCTCGGACATCCTGGGCGACGAGGATCACCTCGGTGACATGGACTTCAAAGTCACCGGCACCGTCGACGGCATCACCGCCACCCAAATGGATATCAAGGTGGACGGACTCCCCTACGAAATCCTGGAAAAAGCATTGGAACAAGCCAGGCAGGGACGCCTCCACATCATGAACATCATCACCGAGACACTCCCCGCACCGCGTCCCGACCTGAAACCCCATGCACCGCGCATGGTCACCCTCACCGTGGACAAAGACCAAATCGGCGCCATCATCGGCCCCGGCGGGAAGATCATCCAGGATATCCAGGAAAAATCCGGAGCCGTCATCGTCATCGAAGAGGAAGGCAACGTGGGCATCGTCACCATCTCCGGCACCAACGCCGAGTCCATCGCCATCGCGGTGGGACGGGTGAGAGCCATCGCCGTCAAGCCGGAAGTCGGTGAAATCTACGAAGGAGTAGTCAAGAGCATCACCACGTTCGGCGCCTTCGTCGAGTTCGTGCCCGGCAAAGACGGCCTCCTCCACATCTCCGAGATCGAGCACAGACGCCTGGAAAAAGTAGAAGACGCCCTCAAAGAAGGAGACAGAATCACCGTGAAACTGATCGACATCGATCCCAAAACGGGCAAATTCAAACTCTCCCGCAAGGCGCTACTCCCCAAACCGGAAAGACCGGCCGGGGGAGAAGACCACGGGCGAAACGACCACCAATACCGGGGGCCAAAACCCCGGCGGGACTAAATAAAAAACGCGGGCGATGATTTATCGCTCGCGTTTTTTTTAACTTCGCGAACGTTAATCAAAACAGCGATGGAAAACAAACTCAAAGTAGGCATCACGCACGGGGACGCGAACGGCATCTCCTACGAACTCATCATAAAACTTTTATTTGACAACTGGATATGCGAACTCTGCACCCCCATCCTGTACGGGTCATCCAAAGTCGCCGCGTACTACCGTAAAGTACTCGACATGGAAAACTTCAGCCTCAACTCCATCAGGACGCCGGCCGAAGCCAACACCAAAAGAGCAAACATCATCCAGTGCGTCGACGACAACCTCAAAGTAGAAATCGGCAAAGAAACGGCAGAATCCGCCTTCGCCGCCACCGCCTCCCTCAACAGCGCACTCCAGCACCTGGACAAGCGCGAAATAGACATCATCATCATGACCCCGCAAGGCGAGGCCAGCTTCGCGCGCGCCGGCAACAGGGGATTCCCCGAATACCTCGCCAAAACATACAACGTCCCCGAAATCATGACCATCCTCGTCGGTGAAAACATCAAAATCGGCTTCGTCACGGAAAGCCTCCCGCTCCGCGAAGTCCCCCCCCTCATCACCGCCAAAAACCTCGGCAGGAAACTACAAATGCTCCACGGCAGCCTGAAGATCGACTTCAGCATCACCAAGCCAAAAATCGCAGTACTCGCGCTAAACCCGCACCCAAAAACGGGAAACGGCGGCGAAGAAGCCAACGCCATCATCCCGGCCATCGAGCGCGCCAGGCAAAACGGCATCATGGCCGTCGGCCCCTTCCCCGCCGACCACTTCTTCTCCGACCAGCTATATGAAAACTTCGACGCCGTCCTCGCCATGTACCACGACCAGGGACTCATCCCCTTCCAATCCCTCCCCAACGGCCCCGGCGCCGCCTACGTCACAGGCATCCCGGGCGTCTGCGCCTTCCCCCTCGACACCCCCGGCTGGGACATCGCCGGCCAAGGCATCGCCAACGCGCAAGGACTACGCGACGCCCTCTACCTCGCCACCGACGTCTTCAACAACCGAAGGGAAAACCTGCAACTACTCAAAAACCCGCTCCCACACTACGACGTCGCCAACAACAGCAACGAAAGCGACCTCAACGTGGAACAAATCGAGGGAGTGCGAGACGACATCTAACACCGCGAAAAAATGACCACCCGAAGAGATTTCCTGAAAAAAGGAGGAATGATCCTGGCTGCCACCGCCGTCAACGTCACCCCCCTCAAGCACATCCTCGCCAACACCCCCGCCGCGGGAACCTACGAAACCAAACGCCCCCCGCTCCCCGACAGGAAATTCACCTCGCGGGCGGTAGAAGAACTCATCGCCAAAACAAAACAACAAATCAGCGACCCCAAGCTCGCCTGGATGTTTGAAAACTGCTTCCCGAACACCCTCGACACCACCGTCGACTTCCAAATCGCCGACGGACGCCCGGACACCTTCGTCATCACGGGAGACATCGACGCCATGTGGCTAAGAGACTCCGCCGCCCAGGTATGGCCATACCTCCCCCTCTGCAAACAAGACGAGCCGCTCCGCCTGCTCATCGCCGGCGTCATCAACCGCCAAACCAAATGTATCCTCCTCGACCCCTACGCCAACAGCTTCACCCGCGAGGAACAAACCAGCGAATGGGCATCGGACATCACCACCATGAAACCGGGCATACACGAACGCAAGTGGGAAATCGACTCCCTCTGCTACCCCGCGCGCCTCGCCTACCACTACTGGAAAACCACCGGCGACACCGCCATCTTCGACGCCGCCTGGACGCGCGCCGCCCGCCTCACCCTCCAAACATTCTGCGAACAACAACGAAAAAACGGACGCGGCCCCTACCGCTTCGCCCGGAAAACAGACCGGCAGCTGGACACCCTCTGCAACGACGGCTACGGCCACCCCCTCAACCCCGTCGGCCTCATCGCCTCCATGTTTCGCCCGTCGGACGACGCCACCACCTTCGGGTTCCTCGTCCCCTCCAACCTCTTCGCCATCATATCCCTCCGTCAAATCGCCGAAATCGCCCAGCGCGTCACCCGCGACACCGCCCTCGCCTCCGACTGCAACCGCCTCGCCGACGAAGTACAAAACGCCATCCGCCAACACGCCATCATCAACCACCCCAAGCACGGAAACGTCTACCCCTACGAAATCGACGGCTTCGGAAACGCCTACCTCACCGACGACGCCAACATCCCCAGCCTCCTCTCCCTCCCCTACCTGGGAGCCGTCGCGCAGGACGACCCCGTCTACGCCAACACCCGCCGCCTCGTCTGGAGCGAAGACAACCCCTACTTCTTCCGTGGCGCCGCCGCCGAGGGAACGGGAGGCCCGCACATCGGTCCGGACATGATATGGCCAATGAGCATCATCACCCGCGCCCTCACCAGCCGCGACCGCGACGAAATCACCCGCCTCCTCCAAACCCTCCGGGACACCGACGCCAACACCGGCTTCATGCACGAATCCTTCCACAAAAACGACCCCTCCAAATTCACCCGTCGCTGGTTCGCCTGGGCAAACACCCTCTTCGGCGAACTCGTCATCAAACACGCGAACACCTGACCGCCGCCGCGAAACAGCGCGCCCGGCCAAACATCTTCAAACGTCACCCCCGCGTCCCCCTCCGGCCCCTATTTTCTCGTCGATAAGTGAAACGCGCGCTGGCGAGAGTGAAAAAAAATTTGTAAACTTGCGCCGGAAACAAAAAATATCATGTACAACCCCATCGCCCCTCGCGGCACAGGCCTCACCCCCGGGCTAAACGACAACACGAACGACCTCTCGGCCGGCTACCGGCTGATGACCAACCAACACCACGTAGACGCGTTACTCTTCTGGCTCTCGCGCGACCAGGAAAACACCGTCGTCCAGTACAACACCGCCCTCTGTCACCTCCTCGCGGGAGACCCCGTCCGGGCGCGCGAACGCCTCGAAGCCTGCATCAGAAACATCAGGATCACCCGTCCCATCCCCGCCAACGCCGCCACCAACAACCTCCTCCAGGCAGAAGCACGATCCGCCAACTACAAAAACCCACTCTCCCCGGAAAGCCTCACCCTCTGCCCGGAACTCGTCCTCGCCCGCGCCAACAGGCTCCTCTACGACACCTGCCTGCAACAAGGCGACGACACCACCGCCCGTCGCCTCGCCGCCACGCTCGCGCACAAACAATACTCGAACATAAAATAACACACCATGGATTTGGACAACCTATTTCTAAACGCCTGCAAAAACGGGCAAAAAGGCGTCGTCGAAGCCTTCCTTAAAAAAGGAGGAATCAACGTCAACAAAAGAGACGCCACTGGAAACACCCCCCTCCTCCACGCCACCATCAAAGGAGCCAGGGACATCACCGCCCTCCTCCTCCAGCGAGAAGCCGACCCCAACCTCGCCAACAACAACAGCCAGACGCCACTCCACGGCGTCTCCCGGTCGGGCAACAAAGAAATCATCAAACTCCTCGTTGACAGCGGCGCCGACATCAACGCCACCGACAAAGAAGGAAAAACCCCGCTCATGTACACCCTCGGCGAGGGAAAAACGGAAACCACCAAATACCTCCTCGCCCTCGGCGCCGACAAAACCATCAAAGACAACAACGGCCACACCGCCCTCGACTACGCCACAGCCAACGGCCTCCGCGACGCCGTCACCCTCCTCGCCGACGACAACGCCCAAACCACGGACAACTTCGGAAACACCCCCCTCCACCAGGCCGCCCACAACGGCCAAACCGAAGTCCTCGACGCCCTCGTCAAACAACCAGGCGCCAACATCGACGCCCTCAACGACAACGGCGAAACCCCGCTCCTCCTCGCCACCTCCGCCAACAACCTCGCCACCGTCGAAATACTCCTCCGTGCAGGCGCCGACGTCAACCTCAAACTACTCAACGGAAACGCCCCCCTGCACTTCGCCGCCATGCACGACAACCGCTTCATCGCCAAAACATTCATCCAACACGGCGCCGACATCAACGCCAAAAACGAAACAGGAGAAACACCCCTCATCCAGGCAGCAAAAGCGGGACACAACGACATCACCGCCCTCCTCATCCAACACGGCGCCGACGTCAACGCGGTAGACATCAACCAAAAATCAGCAACAGCATACGCCTCCGAAGCAGGATTCACCGAAATCGTGGAACAACTCCTCGTCGCCGGCGCGGAAAATTAAACCCTTTAAAACACAAAACAAATGGACGAAACTTACAAAAACATGATCAGACAAAGCCTCAAAATGACAGGCATGTCAGACGAACAAATCGAAGCAACCATCGCCATGCAGCAAACCGCCATGCAACAAGCCGCCGAAGCAATGAACGCCGCCGCCACCGCCGACTCCTACTTCGAATTCGCCACCGAACCCACCGTCAACACATCCTACCAGTGGGCAATCGCCTGTGGCGCCGACCTCATACACCTCCGCGGCGACGTCATCAACGACCTCACCAGCGGCATCGACGGCGACATCTGCCGCGAAATCCTCTCCGAACAATGGGGAATCGACACCCGCCAGCAATTCATCGAAATGGCAGAAAGCCTCAAAGCCAGAAGACACTCCGCCGTCTACGAAACACTCGACAAAAAAACCACCCAAGGCTTCGCGGAAGAAAAACAAAACCTCACCAACGCCCTCCGCTTCTTCAAAAGCCAAAAATGGATCACCGCCATCCCCGACATGACCGCCTGGGACCTCGGCCGCCTCGTACACGTCACCCGCTTCGCCCTCGACGCCAACCTCATCGACCGCCCCACCGCCCTCGCCAACCTCAGGGACATCGCCCAGGGCATCAAAAAACACTACACCTCCTGGCAGCAACTCTCCACCGGCTATCAATTCGGCCGCGCCGTCTGGGGAGGACTCGACGAATGTCAAGAACTACGCGACGGCATGGAACAACTCCTCACCGAAAAAGACAGCCCCTGGGTAACACTCCCCTTCGACATGCCCCTCGACTTCAACGAATAAACCCCCGAACACGTGCAACCCTACGAAATCAAACGCCTCCACGACGCCGGCGCGTCCCCCGCCGAAATCGCCGAAGCATACAAAACGGCGCTCGCCGAAAACATCGACGGCGCCGAACTCATCACCCTCGCCGCGGGAGTCGCCGACCCCCGCGCCCTCACCCTACTCCTCGAAGCAGGCGTCGACCCCCGAACCCGCGACAACTACAACAACACCCTCCTCCACCACCTCGCCCGCCTCGAACACGCCAAACCCCGCCTCCCACCCGACGACGACATCGCGCAAACCGCCAACATCCTCCTCCGCCAGCAAATCAACCCCTCCCGACTCGACGACAGCGAACACCTCTGCTGCTACCACCACGCCGCCCGCGCCGGCAACCACCCCTTCATCGCCGCCCTCGCCCAAAACGGCGTCAACCTCGCCCGCGCCGACAACGAAGGAAACACCGCCATCCACATCGCCGCCCGAAACGCCATCTTCGCCATCAACAACCTCCAATACGCCACCCGGGACGTCCAGCGCGACCGGGAAAAACTCGACGCCGCCGCCAACCTCGGCGAAAGCTGGCAAAAAAGCTACCGCGACACCCTCGCCGCAAGCCAAAAACGACAAGCCGACGCCCAACGCCTCGTCGACAACTACCTCCGCGTCGTCCAAACCCTCGCCCAAAACGGCGTCGACAAAGACGAAAAAAACCAGTACGGCCGCACCGCCCTCGAAATAGCCATACAAACAGGCGCCCTCGAAATAGCCGCCTACATCAGCGGCGCCACCATCGCCACCGCCGGCATGAACCTCCACCAGGCCATCATCAAAAACAACAACCAGGCCCTCAACGCCCTCCTCGACGAAGGCGCCGACCCCGACGCCCTCCTCGACGGCGAACCCGCGGACGACAGCCGCCGCTACCTCGGCCACACCCCCCTCGCCGTCGCCTGCGCCCGCAAAAACCTCGACGCCGTCACCACCCTCCTCCAGCGCGGCGCCACCCCCAACCTCAAAACCGCCAAGGGAACAAGCCCACTCGCCCACCTCGCCGACACCGCCGACGCCCCCTCCATGCAAACCGTCTTCAAAGAAAAAACCATCGGAAAAATACTACAAGTCATCATCAACGCCGGCCACGGCATCAACGAAACCGTCAACGACCAGGGCGACACCTTCATCACCCACGCCCTCAAACGCGCCCCCCACCTCCACCACAACAACGACCTCCTCAAAAACATACTCGTCGACGAAGCACTCCGCCACCACCCCGACATCAACCAACCCAACCACGACGGCGAAACACCCCTCATCCTCGCCTGCCGCGAACAAACCCCCGAAACAGAAAACACCATCATCACGCTCCTCGACGCCGGCGCCAACCCCAACCACAAAGACCGCCACGGCAACACGCCCCTCCACCACGCCGCCGCCAACCCCACCGGCAACATCGCCAAAAACAACACCCTACAACTCCTCGACTACAACGCCGACCCCGCCGCCGTCAACAACCAGGGACAAACACCACTCGACATCGCCGTCGCCACGTCCAACGAACCCCTCGTCAAACTCCTCCTCACCCGCCTCTAACACACCCAGCGACAACACCACCGCGCCCCGGACACCACCCTCCGGGGCGCGCCTCTATACCCCCCACCCGACGAAAAACGCGCGCCCAC
>JAIRXZ010000149.1 GCA_031267995.1 Odoribacteraceae bacterium
TTTGTGAATAGAGCCAGAAAATTTAATCTCGAGAAAAATAAATCCAGTCTCAAGAAAAAAAAACTCCGTCACGTGATGGATATTTAATCGGCCGCAGGTTTCTTTCCATCCCGTACCGCTTTTTTCCCATCCCGTACCGGTTTCTTTCCATCCCGTGCTGCCTTCTTTCCCCCCCATGCCGGGTAAAATAAAAACCGCGCCGGTTGCTTGTGAACCGGCGCGGAAAGAAAAAACACACGTAATTAATAGTAAGTCACAATGCCCTACCCGCGAAGCATGAGGAGGGCGCGGAGGAGGGCGCGGAGGAGGAGGTCGATCTCCTCCTCGGTGTTGTACATCGCCAGGGAGACGCGCACCATCGATTCCACCCCGAAGCGGCGCGTGAGCGGGGCGGCACACATGTGGCCGGTACGGACGGCAATACCTTGCCGGTCAAGCAACGTGCCGATGTCGAACGGGTGCGCGCCCTCCACGGTAAAGGAGATAACGGAGGAGCTTTCAGGCGCCTCGCCGTGGAAACGGAGACCGGGGACGGTGGATAGGCGATCGCGCGCCAACAACGTGAGGGAGCGCTCGCGGGCGGTGATTTCCTCCATGCCCACGGAGTCGATGAAGTCAATGGCCTCGCCCACGCCGATGATGCCGATGAAGTCGGGCGTGCCGGCCTCGAACTTGAAGGGCAGGTCGTTATAGGTTGTCTCCTCGAAGCGCACGTCGCGTACCATCTCGCCGCCGCCTTGCCAGGGGGGCATCTTGTCGAGCAGCGATTTTTTGCCGTAAAGGACGCCGACACCCGTCGGGCCGTACATTTTGTGGGCGGAAAAGGCGAGGAAGTCGCAATCCAGCCCCGCCACGTCTACCGGGAGGTGCTGGACGGCTTGCGCGGCGTCCACCAGCACGACGGCGCCGACGGCGTGGGCGGCATCGGCGACGAGACGGACGGGGTTGATGGTACCCAGGACGTTAGAGAGGCGCGTGAGGGCGACCAGCCGCGTGCGGGGCGTCAACAAAACGGGGAGGAGGGAGAGGTCGAGCCGACCGTCGTCGGTGACGGGCAGCACCTTGAGGGTTGCCCCGGCGCGGCGACAGAGCATTTGCCAGGGGACGATGTTGGAGTGGTGCTCCATCTCGGTGACAAGGATCTCGTCGCCGGGGCGGACGAAGGCCTCGCCGAAGGAGTTCGCCACCAGGTTGATGCCGGCGGTGGTGCCGGCGGTGAAGATGATTTCTTCCGCGGAGGAGGCGTTGATGAAGGCGCGTACGCGCTCGCGGGCACGCTCGTTGGCGTCGGTGCAGAGGGCGCTGAGGTGGTGGACGCCGCGGTGGACGTTGGCGTTGTGGCGGAGGTAGTACTCGGCCATCTTGTTGACGACGCGGGCGGGTCGCTGGGTGGTGGCGCCGTTGTCGAGGTAGACGAGGGGATGGCCGTTGACGCGCCGGCGGAGTACGGGGAATTGTGCCCGGAGGCTTTGAATGTCAAGCATGGTCGGGGGTTTCGGGGGTTTCGCGGGAGGGGCAGCGGGGGTTGCAGTTGTAGCATTTCGACCATTGCCCGCGGAGGCGTCGGTCGACGAGGTCGTCGATCTGGTCGCGCAGTTTTTCGAGGCGGACGCGGCCGACGATTTCGTGGGTGAAGCCGAATATCATCATGAGGCGCGCCTCGTCCTCGCCGATGCCGCGGGAACGGAGGTAGAACATGGCGTCGTCGTCGAGCTGGCCGACGGTGGCGCCGTGGGTGCACTTGACGTCGTCGGTGTCGATGACGAGGCGGGGGCGGGTGTTGACGCGGGCGGTGTCGGCGAGTAGTAAGTTGTTGTTGGCGAGGTAGGCTTCGGTGCCGGCGGCGGCGGGTCGGACGGTGATGAGGCCGGTGAAGTTGGCGGTGGCGGCGTCGTCGAGGACTCCCTTGAAGTGTTCGTTGCTGCGGCAGCGGGGGGCGCGGTGGTCGATGGATGTGAAGTTGTCGACGCACTGCGTTTTGTCGGAGAGGTGCATGCCCTGGAGGTGACAGTCGGCGCCGGCGCCGTCGAGGGCGACGAAGATGTTGTTGCGGGTGAGGCCGCCGTAGAGGGTGATGAGGTTGGCGTCGAGGCGGGAGGAGGAGGCCTGGGTGATGAAGAGGGAGTTGAGGAGGGCGGCGTCGGCGTGGCGGTTTTGCACCTGGTAGTAGTCGAGCGCGGCGTCGTCGCCGAGGGCTATTTCGGTGAGGTTGTTGGTGAGGAAGCGGCAGTCGGAGAGGGCGTGGTCGCAAACGAGGAGGGTGGCCGAGGCGCCGCGGCCAAGGATGACGAGGTTGCGCTGGAAGGCGAGGGTGTCGCGGTTGCCCGTGGCGAGGTTGATGATTTGGAGGGGTTTGTCTAAAGTGATTCCATCGGGGACGTGGATGAAGAGGCCGTCGCGGGCGAAGGCGGTGTTGAGGGCGACGGTGGAGTCGAAGTCGCCGGGACGGGTGTGTTGCTCGTAGTGCTTTTGGAGGAGTTCGGGGTGGCGCGCGGCGGCTTCGGCGAGGGAGCAGATGGTGATGCCGGGGGGGAGTTCGTCGTCGCCGTCGCGACCGGTGTACCAGCCGTTGGCGGTGAAACAGAGGTGGGTGTCTAAGCCGGGAACGCTGCAAGTGAAGGGACGCGCGCGGCGGGAGGGGGCGGGAGGACGGGTGGTGAGGCGGTAGTCGCGGGCGAAAACGGGGAGCAAGGGGGCGTGGCGGTAGGCTTCCGTGTCGTCGGGGAGGCCGCCGAGGGCGGTGAAGCGGGCGATGGCGGCGGCGCGGTGGTGGTCTAAGAGGGTGGGCTGTTGATCTGCCGCGGTTGTTTGTTGATCATCCCCGGCAGCCGCGGGGGGTATGCCCCTCGTTTGCCGGTAGAGGTCGAGGAGGTTGGCGTTTGCTTCTTCCTTGTTCATGATTCTTCGCCGGTTGCCTGTCGTTTGATCCAGTCGTATCCCTGTTTTTCCAGCTCCAGGGCGAGTTCGCGGCCGGCGGTCTTGACCACGCGACCGTCGTAGAGGACGTGCACCACGTCGGGGACGACGTAGTCCAGCAGCCGCTGGTAATGGGTGATGAGGATGATGGCCTTCTCCGGGTCGCGGGCGCGATTGACGCCGCCGGCTACCACGCGGAGGGCGTCGATGTCCAGACCGGAGTCCGTTTCGTCGAGAATGGCGAGGAGCGGCTCCAGGACGGCCATCTGGAATATCTCGTTCTTTTTCTTTTCGCCGCCGGAGAATCCCTCGTTGAGCGAGCGGTTGAGGAGGGCGCCGTCGATGCCCACCCATTCCATTTTTTCGCGGATGGCGCGGAGGAATTCGCCGGGGGGCACGGGGGGCAGGCCGCGGTGCTTGCGCTGCTCGGCGATAGCCGTCTTGAGGAAGTTGACGGTGCTGACGCCGGGGATCTCCACGGGGTATTGAAAGCTGAGGAACAGCCCCTCGCGGGCGCGTTTTTCGGCGGGCATCTCCAGGAGGTTCTTGCCGCGGAACCAGGCTTCGCCGCGGGTGACGGTGAAGCCTTCCTTGCCCGCGAGGACGGCCGAAAGGGTGCTCTTGCCGGCGCCGTTTGGCCCCATGATGGCGTGCACCTCGCCGGCGCGTACGGTGAGATTGATGCCTTTGAGTATCTCTTTGCCGTCGGCGACGGCGTGTAGCTCTTTTATTTTCAGTAATTCGTCCATGTTTGTTTTGTTGATTTTCGTGATGATTGATTAACCGACGCTGCCTTCCAAACTCAGCTGCAGGAGTTTTTGCGCTTCCACGGCAAATTCCATCGGCATCTTGCTGATGACGTCGCCGGCGTATCCCTTGATGATCAACCCGACGGCGTCCTCGGTGGAGATGCCCCGCTGGTTGCAGTAGAATAGCTGGTCTTCACCGATTTTGGAGGTGGTTGCCTCGTGCTCCACGCGGGCGGTGGGGTTGGCCACCTCGATGTAGGGAAAAGTGTGGGCGCCGCAGCGGTTGCCCAGCAGCAGGGAGTCGCACTGCGAGTAGTTGCGGGCGCCGCGACAACCGCGCGCTACCTTCACCAAGCCCCTGTAGGTGTTGGAGCTGTGGCCGGCGGAGATGCCCTTGGAGACAATCCGGCTGCGCGTGTGGTTGCCGAGGTGAATCATCTTGGTGCCGGTGTCCGCCTGCTGGTGGTGGTTGGTGACGGCGACGGAGTAGAACTCGCTGACGGAGTGGTCGCCCTGGAGAATGGTGCTGGGGTATTTCCAGGTGATGGCCGATCCGGTTTCCACCTGCGTCCAGATGAGACGGGCGGCGCGTCCGCGACAAATCCCCCGCTTGGTGACGAAGTTGTAGATGCCGCCGCGACCATCCCTGTCGCCGGGGTACCAATTCTGCACGGTGCTGTATTTCACCTCGGCATCGCCCCCGACAACGATCTCCACGACGGCGGCGTGCAGCTGGTTTTCGTCGCGACGGGGGGCGGTGCAGCCTTCGAGGTAGCTGACGTAGCTGCCCTCCTCGGCCACCAGCAGCGTTCGCTCGAACTGCCCGCTCCTGGCCGCGTTGATCCTGAAATAGGAGGATAACTCCATCGGGCAACGCACGCCGCGGGGGATGTAAACAAAGGAACCGTCGCTGAAAACCGCCGAGTTGAGGGCCGCGAAGTAGTTGTCCGAGGGGGGAACCACCGTGCCCAGGTGACGCCGCACGAGGTCGGCGTGGTCGCGCACCGCCTCCGAGAAGGAACAAAAGATGATGCCGCGGCCGGCCAGCTCCTCCTTGAAGGTGGTGTGCACGGAGACGCTGTCCATCACCGCGTCCACGGCCACGCCGGAGAGGGCTTCCCGCTCGTCCAGGGGGATGCCCAGGCGGTCGAAGGTCGATTTCAGATCGGGGTCGATCTCCCCTCGCTCCTCCCCCGCCCGGCGCGGCGCGGCGTAGTAAATGATCTCCTGGAAATCGATCGGGGGCACCCGGAGACGCGCCCATTCGGGCATCTTCATCCCCAGCCAGCGGCGATAGGCCTCCAAGCGGAACTCCAGCAACCACGCCGGCTCCCCCTTTTTCCGCGAAATCAGGCGCACCACCTCCTCGCTCAACCCGGCGCCGATGAGTTCCGTCTCCACGTCCGACACGAAGCCGTGTTTGTACTCGCCCCGCGTGAACTCTTGCAATATATTTTCTTGGTTTTTATCCATCTTTTCTATGCTGTTGACCGTTTTTACTGTTCTCGCCGCCAAAGCGTGAAAAAAACGCGGCGTCCCGTCGCGAAAGTACGAAAAAAACGCGGCGTCCCGCCGTCGCTGGGGAGATTCTCCGGCAATGCCACGCCCGGCAAGGGCTTTGGCGATCGGGAGAAAGTAAAAATCGAACATCAACAAGGAGATTTTTCAAATACGCGTGGAAGTTAAAAAATTCGCGTATATTTGTCGGCGTTGAACCCCGACTCCCCGCGAGGGGATGGCGGCACGGGAATACAGTATTTATTAACCACATAATTTTTTCAATCGTGAACATATTTGTTACCAGATTAAGCCAGGCTACCACGGCTGATAGCCTGCGCACGCTTTTCTCCGCTTACGGAACCGTTACCGCTACCCGCGTGATTATCGACAAAAGAACGGGGCAATCCAAGTGCTTCGGGTTCGTCGAAATGGAGAGCGACGAGGACGGCGAAAACGCTATCGAAACGCTCAACGAACAGGAGTTCCAAGGAAGACGAATCGTGGTGAAACCCGCGAATCCCCGCGAAGAACCTGTCGCGCCAGAGGCTCCGGCCGAAACCGAGACAACCGAAACCGAGGAAGAAGAGGAGTAATCCACACCTCCCGGACAAAAAAACGCGCCACCCCTCACCGGGTGGCGCTCGTTTTTGGGGGACGATATACTACTTTTAAAGAGACTCCCCATTTCGAAAAAAAACAACGCGCTCCTTTTAGAGAGACTCCCCTCCCCGAAAAAAAACAACGCGCTCCTTTTAAAGAAGCGCGTCACCTCAAAAAAAAAACAACGCGCTCTTTAAAAAAAAACGTGTCGCGACACTCCCCCCTCGTCCCGGTCACTCGCGTTGAATAAAACTGTTCCAGCCGCGCGCCTCCAGCTCCACCAGGGCGCCGTCGCGCGTCACCAGGAAACGGCCGTCTTCCGGCGGCGTGACGTACCCGATAATCGACACCCCCTCCATCGCGGCCAACGCGTCGCGCGCCTCCAGCGGGGCGGTAAAAAGCAACTCGTAATCCTCCCCGCCGGCCATCGCGCACGTCACCGGATCCAGGTTCAACTCCCCGGCCACGCGGCGCGTCTGCCCGTCCACCGGGATCTTCTCCTCGAACACCCGGCACCCCACGCCGGACCCAACGCAAACGTGCAGCAACTCGGACGACAAACCGTCCGACACGTCAATCATCGCCGTCGGCCTCACCCCCGCCTCCGCCAGCCGTCGCGTCACGTCCCCGCGCGCCTCCGGCTTCAACTGCCGCTCGATCACGTACTCGTAACCCTCCAGCGCCGGACGCGCGTCGGGATCATCCCCCACCACCACCTTCTCCCGCTTCAGCACCTGGAGACCGGCGTAAGCCGCCCCCAGGTCGCCGCTCACGCACACCAAATCGTTCACGCGGGCGGAATCGCGACACGTCACCTCCCCCTCCCCCGCCTCCCCGATCACCGTCACGCAAATACACGCCCCCACGCGGGACGAGGTGGTATCACCTCCCACGAGGTCAATCCCGTACCGCTCGCACGCCAGCAGGATCCCCGCGTACAACTCGTCCAGCGCCTCCACCGTGAAACGGTTCGACACCGCCAACGCCACCGTCACCTGCCGCGGCACCCCGTTCATCGCATAAATATCGCTGGCATTTACCGTGATGGCCTTGTAACCAAGATGCTTCAACGGCACGTACGAGAGATCGAAATGTACCCCTTCGATCAACATGTCGGAACTCACCAGCACCCGCTTGCCGTTATTATAATCGAGCACCGCGGCATCGTCCCCGCACCCCCGGATGGAGGACGCGTTTACCAATCGCGCGCCGCGCGTGAGCCTCTGAATCAGCCCGAACTCCCCCAGGGAAGCCACCGGCGTCAAGGATCGTTTCATGAATTATATTTTAAGTGATTGCCCCGGGGACGAAAAGCGTCCCGCCAGCGACCCAAGGCACGAAAAAAACCGCCGGCGGCCAAAGGTAAGAAAAAAAAATCGCTGACATGCCCCGGCGATGACATGGTAGCCCTCCACCATCGCCTCTCCCTCTGTCTCCAATGCGCCATCCTCTCTCCCTCCCCCACCGGTACCCCGCCCCCTCCCATCACATGAAAAAAAAGTGCCCGTCTTTCGACGAGCACCCGCTTTAATGAATTATACCCGACGAGAAGGCACGCGACATCACGTCGCCTCCCTCCCATCTCACTCTCAAAAACCATATTATTCACTTTTGCATGTGCGATATTACACATAATTCCAACCCACCCCCTCGCCCCGTACAAAAATAGTCAATATTCAGAGGCATCGTCCATTATTTAACGCGCACCCCGACAAACCGCGCTCCCCCATCCGCGCAAACTGACGCGCGAAAAGAACCGATACCACCCCCCACGTGCGCATTCCGACACACGCATCCCGACGACAACATCGATAACAATAATGCTGTAGGGGCGCACCTTGCGTGCGCCCTTTCCCGCGTGCGCATCCCAACGACAACACCGGTAACCGTAGGGGCGCACCCGCGTGTGCGCCCTTCCCCGCGTATACCCCGACGATAATACCGGTAAACACGTCGGGGGTGGCCCGGAGGACCTGATTTGCATAACCGTGGGTCATTGACCCACGGAAAGGCGGCATCATATACTCCTGCCTGAAAGGCAGGACTGTACCACCAAGAGTCCTGCCATTCAGGCAGGGATTCTCGAGGTTGTTTTTTTCCGCAAGCCGCGCTACGCTTGCATGCGGTTATGCAAATCAGGCCCTTCGGGCCGCTAAACGCGTGCCGATGATAAAAGGGCGACCGCAAGGGTCGCCCCTACAACATTCTCCGGCAAACGTAGGGGCGCACCCGCGTGTGCGCCCTTCCCCGTATGTGCGCCCCGACGATGATACCGGTAAACATGTAGGGGC
>JAIRXZ010000153.1 GCA_031267995.1 Odoribacteraceae bacterium
GGGACGCGCACCGCGGGGAAGGGCGAATAATTATTCGCCCCTACAGCATCATTGTTATCGTTGGGGTGCGTACGCGGGGAAGGGCGCACACGCAGGTGCGCCCCTACGTGTTCGTCGGAGAATGTTGTAGGGGCGCACACGCGTGTGCGCCCGCACGTTTTCGTCGGGGTTATCGTTGGGATGCATGCCTGGGGGCAAACACGCTGTAGGGGCGAATAATCATTCGCCCAAACATGTTTCGTCATTGTTGTCACCGGGGCGTGCGGGGAAGGGCGAATGATTATTCGCCCATACACCTTCTTTGTTGTCGCGTGGGAGCATCCCTCGCGGGTGCTCTCGTTATCGACCGTTGTAGTTGATGCTAAAGAAATTGGGGTTGTAGCCGCTTTCAAGCATTTCTTTGTACTTTTTCTCGTCGAAGGAGTAGATGAAAGCGCCTTTTTTGGAGGTGGAGTGATCCTTGCGACCGGTGTTGACGAGGATGTTCATTCCTTGTATCTTCTTCCTGAAGTTGCGTTTATCCATCTCGAAGCCAAAGATTTTCTCGTACAGCTGTTGCAACACGGGAAGGGTGAATTCGTCCGGCAAGAGGTTGAAACCGACGGGGCAGTTGGAGGCGCGGCGACGCATGCGGCCAAGGGCTTTCTTGACCATCCGGTCGTGGTCGAAAATGAGCGGCGGCGCCTTGTCCACGGGGCACCAGACGGCGTTTTGCACCTGGTGGTTGTAGTCGCGGATGTCCATGAGGGCGAAGTAGGCGGCGGAGACGACGAGGCCGCCGGGGTCGCGGTTGACCTCGCTGAAGGCCATGAGCTGCTCCATGTATACCTTTTCGATGCCGGTGTAGTCGCGGAGGACGCGCTCGGCGGCCTGGTCGAGGTTTTCGTCGAGGCGCAGGAAGCCGCCAACGAGCGACCATTCGCCGGCGCACGGGGGAAAGTCGCGCTTCACGAGGAGCAACTTGAGGTCGCCGGCGTCGAAGCCGAAAATGATGCAGTCGACGGCCACTTTGAAGTCCTGCTCGGCCGCGTAGAAGTTGGTGTTATTCATATCATGTACTGATTTACGGG
Source organism: Odoribacteraceae bacterium (assembly GCA_031267995.1). Lineage (GTDB taxonomy): Bacteria > Bacteroidota > Bacteroidia > Bacteroidales > Marinifilaceae > JAIRKS01. The sequence goes on from JAIRXZ010000153.1 coordinate 1,071, forward strand.
TTTTAGATGTTGGTTTGGCGTCCCAAACGTACTGTTTTTTTCGTTAACAATCAAACCGCGCCGCGGTGGCGTTTTTTGGCGGGGGACGGGGAATTGTCGATTTTTGGAGTACATTTGTGGGTTGAAAATGGTTTTTAACGTTATATACTTACAAAATGAGTCTTTTGGAACTGAGTGAACAGGAAATTATCCGGCGGCGGTCGCTGGAGGAGTTGCGACGGTTGGGCGTTGAGGCGTACCCGGCGCCGGAGTTCGTGGTGACGTGTTTGTCGGGGGACGTGCGGGAGGGTTTCGCGACGCGTCCGGATGATTTCGGCGCGGTGGTGCTGGCGGGGCGGATGATGAGCCGGCGGGTGATGGGGAAGGCGTCGTTTTTCGAGCTGCAGGATGCCGGCGGGCGCGTGCAGGTGTACGCGACGCGGGATGATTTGGGCGAGATGATGTATGACGCGGTGTTCAAGAAGCTGCTGGATTTGGGCGATATCGTGGGGGTTGAGGGGTTTGCTTTCCGGACGAACACGGGGGAGGTTTCGGTGCACGCCCGGCGGCTGACGTTGCTGTCGAAGTCGCTGCGCCCGCTGCCGGTGGTGAAGGAGAAGGAGGGACGGGTGTTCGACGCTTTTACGGATCCGGAGGTGCGCTACCGGCAACGGTACCTGGATTTGATCGTGAACCCGCGGGTGAAGGAGGTTTTCGTGAAGCGTTCGCGGATGGTCGGCGCTATTCGCGATTTTTTGACGGGGATGGGGTGCCTGGAGGTGGAGACGCCGGTGTTGCAGGCGATTCCGGGGGGGGCTTCGGCGCGACCTTTCGAGACGAGGCATAACGCGCTGGGGATCCCGATGTACCTGCGGGTGGCCAACGAGTTGTATTTGAAAAGGCTGATCGTTGGCGGGTTTGACGGGGTGTTCGAGTTTTCGCGTGATTTCCGGAACGAGGGGATGGATCGGACGCATAACCCGGAGTTCACGGTGATGGAGGTGTACGTGGCGTACAAGGATTATTTCTGGATGATGGATTGCACGGAGCGTATGGTGGAGGCGGCGGCGATGGCCGTGAACGGGTCGACGCTGGCGCGGTTCGGGGATAACGAGGTGGATTTCAAACGGCCGTATCGCCGGGTGCGGATGTCGGAGGCGATTCTTGAACATGCCGGTTTTGATATCACGGGGAAGAGCGAGGAGGAGCTGAGGGCGTTTTGCGCGTCGGCCGGGCTGGAGGTGGACGGGAGCATGGGGAAGGGGAAGCTGATTGACGCGCTTTTCGGGGAGTTGTGCGAGCATCATTACGTGCAGCCGACGTTTATTTATGATTACCCGGTGGAGATGTCGCCGCTGACGAAGATGCACCGGTCGGAGCCGGGGCTGACGGAGCGTTTCGAGTTGATGGTGAACGGGAAGGAGCTGGCTAACGCGTATTCCGAATTGAATGACCCGATTGATCAGCTGAACCGGTTTAAGGATCAGCTCTCGCTGCAGGAACGGGGGGACGACGAGGCGATGTTTATCGATCATGATTTCGTGCGGGCGCTGGAGTACGGGATGCCGCCGACGTCCGGGATGGGTATCGGGATTGATAGGCTGTGTATGTTTTTGACGAATAGCGCGTCGATACAGGATGTGCTGCTTTTCCCGCAGATGAAGCCGGAGCGGGGAGCGGCGTCGGATGCCGACGAGCGGTTCGCGGAGATCGGGGTGCCCGCCGAGTGGGTGCCGCTGCTGCGAGAGGCTGGTTTCCAGACGCTGGAGGCGCTGAAGGGGGTGGATAATCCTAATCGCCTGCACCAGGAGCTGTGCGTGCTGAATAAGAAAAGACGCCTCGGCCTGACACCCCCGACGCAAGCGGAGGTGAAGGGATGGGTGGCCATGTGAACGATCATGCAACAGAAAAAATCAAAACCAAAGGTGGGCGTCGTCGGCGGCGGCAGCTGGGCGACGGCTATCGCCAAGATGCTGACGGAGGACGGGGAACGCGTGAATTGGTTTATGCGCAAACCGGAGACGATCCAGTCTTTTAAACATTTGCACCATAACCCGCGGTACCTGACGGAGGTGGCTTTTGATATGTCGAGGCTGAACCTGACGGATGATTTGGACAGGTTGGTGAGGATGTCGGATATTATCGTGTTCGTGGTACCGAGCGCTTTTTTGACGAGCGTCCTCTCGAGGTTGCGGGCGCCGCTGAAGGATAAGGTGGTGGTGTCGGCTATCAAGGGGCTGATCCCGGACGAGCACCTGACTATCGGCGAGTTTTTGAATAGGGCGTACGGGGTGCCGTTCGAGCAAATCGCGATTTTGTCGGGGCCTTGTCACGCGGAGGAGATCGCGCTGGAACGGCTGTCGTACCTGACTTTTTCCAGCCGTAATTTGAAGGTGGCGCGGCAGGTGGCGCAGTTGTTCGAGTGTCACTACGTGCGCACGACCATCTCGGACGATATCTACGGGACGGAGTACGGGACGGTGCTGAAGAATGTGTTCGCGATTGCTGCCGGGATTTGCCACGGGTTGAGGTATGGCGATAATTTCCAATCGGTGCTAATTTCTAATGCCTTGCAGGAGATGGATCGCTTCGTGTATGCCGTAGACCCGATCCCGCGCGATATAAAAAACTCGGCTTACCTGGGCGATTTGCTGGTGACGGGGTATTCGCAGTTTAGTCGCAATCGCACGTTCGGGACGATGATCGGGAAGGGCTATTCCGTGAAGTCCGCGCAGTTGGAGATGCTGATGATTGCCGAGGGGTATTACGGCGTGAAGGGGATTCACGAGATTAATAAACAGTATAAGGTGCACATGCCGATCACGAATGCCGTGTATAATATCCTCTACGAGCGCATTAGCCCGACGATAGAGATCCGGCTCCTGACGGAAGAATTAAGATAATCATGAAATACACGACTGAGGAGGTTTCCAGCCGGGAGCAGGCGAACGAGTTCCTGCAGGTGCCGGTGAGGCTGTATAAACGCGACAAAAATTGGGTGCGACCGCTGGATGATGATATCCGCAAGGTGTTTGACCCGACGCGCAATCCCTATTTCGCGCACGGGGAGTGCACCCGGTGGCTGTTGCGCGACGAACGGGGGGGGCTTGCCGGCAGGGTGGCCGCATTTATTGACGAAAACCTGTGTCGGGCGGATGATTACGCCGTGGGTGGCATGGGGTTTTTCGAGTGCGTGAACGATCGCGAGGCGGCTTTCGCCCTTTTTGATCGCTGCCGCCAATGGCTGGAGGAGCGAGGGATGGAGGCGATGGAAGGGCCGGAGAATTTCGGGGAGCGCAACGATTGGTGGGGGCTGCTGGTGGAGGGGTTCGAGCCGGCCAATTACGGGATGCCTTATAATCCGCCTTTCTACCGGGATTTTTTCGAGGCGTATGGCTTTCGTGATTATTTCCAGCAGTATACTTACCTCACGCGGTTGATGAAGGATAATCTTTCCAAGATCGTGGTGTGGAAGTCCGAGCGGCTGCTGAGGAATGGCGCTTACAAGTTGCGCGCGTTCCGCGACTTGCCCCTGCAACGCTCCAAGGAGGCTTTCCTGGAGGTTTATAATAATGCTTGGCTGGCTGATCTGCACGGCGTTGGAGAAATGGATATGGCGCAGGTGGAGACCCTGTTCAAGAATCTGCGACCGGTGATTGACCCGGAGCTGATCTATTTCGCTTTTTACGAGGAGAAACCGATAGGTTTTTTTATCATGATCCCGGAGTTGAATTATATCCTCAAGCATCTCAACGGAAAAACCAGCGGGTGGAATGCCCTGAAATTCCTCTATTACCGCCATGTCAACCGGGGAAACGTGGCGCTGGGACTGATCTTCGGCGTGGTTTCCGATTTTCAGGGGCGCGGCGTGGAGGCTGCCCTCATCAAATTTTTTAGCGACCGGATGGTGGAACGCGAAAGCCACTACAAATGGTTACAAATGAGCTGGGTCGGCGACTTTAATAAGCCACAAATGCACTTGATGGAGTATATCGGCGGGGTAAAATGCAAGACACACATCACTTACCGCAAGCTATTCCGGGACGACATTCCTTTCCGTCGTTCCGCCGACAAAAAAGAGGTATCACTTTAAAAAACAAACATGTCTTGGTTTCATAGCCTGTTATTTGGCGAGGGTGTAGCCCACGCCGTTCTGTTATTCGCCATCGTGATTGCCGCGGGCATCGTGCTGGGGAAAGTAAAAATCAAAGGAATATCGCTGGGGATCACCTGGATCCTTTTCGTGGGAATCGCCTGTAGCCACTTCGGGATGCGGGTAGACGGCCATATCCTGCACTTCGTGAAAGAGTTCGGACTCATTCTCTTTGTCTACTCCATCGGCCTGCAAGTGGGGCCGGGCTTCTTCTCCTCCTTCAAAAAAGGGGGGATACGCCTCAACCTGCTGGCAACGGCCGTGGTGCTGCTTGGCGTGGCCATCACCTACCTCCTGCACCGCGTCACCGACGTGCCCATCACCACCTTCGTGGGCATCCTGTCGGGCGCCGTCACCAACACGCCGGGACTTGGCGCCGCGCAACAGGCGTACACGGACATGACCGGCATGAACGACCCCTCCATTGCCCTGGGCTACGCCGTCGCTTACCCGCTGGGCGTGCTGGGTATCATCGGGTCGATACTGCTGATGCGCGCCATTTTCCGCGTCAACATCAAGCGGGAGAGCGAACGCCACGACTCCCTGGAGCTGGACAAGGCCGCCGGCGTCAAGCCTTTCTCCCTGCAACTGACCAACCCACGCCTTTACGGGCGACTGCTGCACGAGGTGCGGGATATGCTGAACCGGCAGATCGTCTTCTCGCGGGTGTGCCACGCCGACGGGAGTATTGAACTTGCCTCCTCGTCCACCCGCCTGCAGGAGGGCGATCGCCTGCTGGTGGTGGCGGCGCCGGGCGATATCGACTCCATCATCGCCTTCCTCGGCGAGCAGGTGGAGGTGGAGTGGGAGAAGCTGGATAAACAGCTCATCTCGCGCCGGATCGTCGTCACCCGCGCGGAGATCAACGGCAGGCAACTCGGCGAGCTGAAGCTGCGCAACAATTTCGGCATCAACATCACCCGCGTCAATCGCGCCGGCGTAGACCTGGTGGCCAACCCCCGCCTGCACCTGCAGTTGGGCGACCGCCTGACGGTGGTTGGCCCCGATGCCGCGGTGGATCACGTCGCCAAGGTGCTGGGGAACTCCCTGAACCGCCTCCGGGAGCCAAACCTGGTGCCGATATTCCTGGGTATCTTCCTGGGAATCATCCTCGGCAGCATCCCCTTTGTCTTCCCCGGCATCCCCCAACCCGTGAAGCTGGGGCTGGCCGGCGGGCCGCTTATCGTTTCGATCCTCCTGAGTCGCTTTGGCCCGCACTACAAGTTGGTTACCTACACCACCGTCAGCGCCAACCTGATGTTGAGGGAAATAGGCATCTCCCTCTTCCTCGCCAGCGTGGGCTTGGGAGCGGGGGAGGAGTTTCTCTCCACCATCGTCAATGGCGGCGGCTACACGTGGGTGGGCTACGGGTTCCTGATCACCGTCATCCCGCTGCTGCTGGTGGGGATCGTCGCCCGCGCCTTTTACAAGGTGGATTACTTCACCCTCATGGGATTGCTGGCGGGCAGCACCACCGACCCGCCCGCCCTGGCCTACTCCAACGCCGCGGCCGGCAACGACGCCCCGGCGGTGGCCTACGCCACGGTGTATCCCCTGACGATGTTCCTCCGCGTGCTGACGGCGCAACTCTTAATTCTCTGCGTGATATAGACAAAGGCGCGATTCTTAACACGCCGAATGAAACAATCTGTTTCCTTCACGCTAAAATGTGCAATTAAGCCTAAAAACGGCTGACACCCGGCCGGCGTGGTACATTTTTTGCCCCGCCGGCCGCCGTGTGTGTTATAATGTGATTATGAAGGACGAGTTACATGACTATTTTCTGTCAATTTTAAAGAAAAAATTTCCGCGGCGTGCGGAATTGACCCGCGCGCTGATGGATTTGTTGGCTATAGAGAAAGAGGCCGTCTACCGCCGTCTGCGGAAAGAGGTCGCCTTCACCTTCAACGAGGTGGCAACAATCGCCAAAGCCTGGGGCATATCGCTGGACTCTGTCGCGCGGGTTGCCCCCACGCGCAACCTCCCTTTCCACCTGCAACTGACCGATTGCCTGCACCCGCGGCCGGAGGATATCCTGATGCTGAAAAACTTTTCGGGCATCCTCCGCCTGGCCGCCGAAGACCCGCGCGCCGAAATCATGGAGGCTTCCAATACCCTCCCCCCGCCGCTCTACCACGCGTTCGACGGCCTGGCGCGCTTTGCCGCTTTCAAGTGGGTCTACCAGCGCGGCGATGCCATGCAGCTGCCCTCCCTCGCGGAGATCGCCCTGCCACCGGAGACCCGCGAGCTACTGGACGAGCAAAACACGCTCCTGGGGCGCTTTCCACGGACTTTTTACATCCTGGATCACATGACCTTTGCCTACCTCGTCAACGACATTCGCTACTTCTCCTCCATCTACCTCCTCACGCCGGGGGAGGTGACGATGCTCCGCGAGGAGATCACTCGGCTGCTCGATCACCTGGAGACGCTTGCCGCCACGGGGCTATTCCCCGGCACGGGCAACAGGGTCTACATCTACATCTCGCCGATCAACGTCGACACCGATTATTGTTGTATCGAGGGCGCGTCGGTGAGGATGAGCGCCACGCGGACGTTCGTCATGAACTCCATGATCTCACTGGACGACTACGCCTTCCAGCGATGGAAAAGCTGCGTCCTGGCCATGAAACGCTCCTCCACCCTCATCTCAGAGAGCGGCGAAAAACACCGCATCGAGTTCTTCGAGCGACAACGCGCCCTGGTGGAGCAAGGACTGGGGGATTGCCCGCACTGATTGCCGGGGAGAGACGGGGGAGAGACGGAGGATTGCCCCCGCTGACCGCCGGGGAGAGACGGGAGTGAGCCGTCTCTCCCTTCTTGGAATTGCTTTTCTTGAAAAATATCCCCTCCTTGCTGACCGCTGAGGAGAGAGGCGGAGGAGAGGAGAGAGAAGGCTGTCCCCGCTGATCTCCGGAGAGAGACGGAGGAGAACTGCCTATCACTCCCTTCCCAGGAATTGCTTTTCTTGAAAAATACC
>JAIRXZ010000183.1 GCA_031267995.1 Odoribacteraceae bacterium
CCTCCTGGCCTTCTTCATCGCGGACTCCTGGCGGGAACGGGGAAGCGCGCCCACCCGTTACGAGGTAATTTCGCCGGCGGCAACGCGACAAGTGAGCATGAACGCCACCCCCACCCCCGAATTGCCGGGACTCCCCGGCACGGTAGACCTGCGCGCGGCAGCTAAAATGGCGGTGCCCGCCGTGGTGCACGTCACCACGTTACAGGTGGGAAGGGGATACGCGCGCGATCCCTTCTGGGAATTTTTCTACGGCGGGTCCCCCCAGCAGCGGGAAACCCCGCAACGCGTCGGCATCGGATCAGGCGTGATCATCTCCGGCGACGGCTACATCGTGACAAACAACCACGTGGTGGACAAAAGCGATCGCATCACCGTCACCCTGGACAATAAAAAAGAGTACGAGGCCAAAGTCGTCGGGAAGGATCCCGTGACGGACATCGCCCTCCTCAAAATCGAGGGAGACGCCCTCCCCCACCTGCCCTACGGGAACTCGGACGACGTGGAACCGGGCGAATGGGTGCTGGCCGTCGGAAATCCTTACAACCTGACCTCCACGGTGACAGCGGGAATCATCAGCGCCAAAGCACGCGAACTCGGCATGGACCGGCACAGGATGAACCTCGAATCGTTCCTCCAAACGGACGCGGCCGTGAACGCCGGCAACAGCGGCGGCGCCCTCGTGAACGCGCGGGGCGAACTGATCGGCATCAACACGGCAATCACCTCGCCCACGGGAAACTTCTCCGGGTACGCCTTCGCCGTGCCGGTGAACATCGTGCAAAAAGTGGTGGAAAACCTGAAGGAGTTCGGCAACGTCCGCCGCGCCCTCTTGGGCGTCTCCATGAGCGAGATATCGCCCGAACTCGCCAGGGAAACGGGACTGGAGGACATGAACGGCATCTACGTCCACGAGATAATCCCCGGCGGCGCGGCGGGAAAAGCGGGACTGAAAAAAGGAGACATCATCAAGTCGATCAACGGGATCGACGTGGGCACGGCGCCGGCTTTCTACGGCCAACTCGCCAAGTATAACCCCGGGACGCGCGTGACCATCACCGTGGCGCGAGGCAGCAAGGAGAAAAGTTTCGACGTGGTGCTGCAGGACGCCCACGCCGATGGCGGGAACGCGCCCGACGCCGGCAAAGTGCTCGGCGCTACCGTGGAGCCGTTGACGCCGGCCGCGCGGAAGCAATTCCAAATCAACGCGGGAGTGAGAATCACGGAAATAGAGGACGGCGCGTTGCGGGAAATCGGCCTCCGGCAAGGGCACGTCATCGTGAAGGTCAACGACACGCTCATCCGCGACCGGGAAGGGCTGGCGAAGGCCATGAAGATGGCGGAGAACGACGGGGTGCTGATCACGGCCATCTCCCCGCGCGGACGCCTGGAATATTTCGCCCTGTCACTTCAGAATTAAATAAAGTTAATAAGCCAGGGGCGGCAATAGGGCGTCGTTGGCATGTGGGGAAAATGTGCTACCTTCGCGGCATCTTGGGGAGAATATAGTACGAACGTTATGAGACAGTTAAAAATAACAAAATCTATCACGAATCGAGAGAGCGCCTCTCTTGATAAATATTTGCAAGAGATCGGGAAAGAGGACTTGATCACGGTGGAGGAGGAAGTAGAGCTAGCCCAGCGCATCCGGAAAGGGGATCAACTTGCCCTGGAGAAGCTTACGCGGGCGAATCTCCGTTTCGTGGTTTCTGTCGCCAAACAGTACCAGAACCAGGGGTTAAGTCTCCCCGACCTGATTAACGAGGGGAACCTGGGGCTGATCAAGGCTGCCGAAAAGTTCGACGAAACGCGGGGATTCAAGTTTATATCTTACGCCGTGTGGTGGATCCGCCAATCCATCCTGCAGGCGTTGGCCGAGCAGTCCCGTATCGTCCGCTTACCGCTGAACCAGGTGGGATCGCTGAACAAAATCAACAAGGCGCTGTCGCGCTTCGAGCAGGAGCACGAGCGGCGGCCATCCCCCGAAGAGCTGGCCGACACGCTGGATATCCCGGCGGAGAAGGTGGCCGATACCTTGCGGGTTTCCGGGCGACACATCTCCGTGGACGCCCCCTTCGTTGAGGGCGAGGACAATAGCTTGCTGGATGTTTTAATTAATGATGACTCCCCCGTCGCGGACAAGACGTTGATCAACGAGTCCCTCTCCACGGAGGTGGAGCGCGCGCTGGCCACGCTGACCGACCGGGAGAGCGATATTATCCGCCTCTTTTTCGGCATCAACGCCCCGGAAATGACTCTCGAGGAGATCGGCGAGAAATTCGGACTTACCCGCGAACGCGTCCGCCAGATCAAGGAGAAGGCCATCCGCCGACTGCGCCACTCGTCGCGCAGCAAGCTGCTGAAAACTTACTTGGGTTAACGCGGGCAACCCGCTCGATAATCCCTCGCGTTGCAGTGCCACCGGCGCCCGCGCGAGGGATGATTTTTTTCCTTCCTTCCCCCTCCCGCGAGGAACGGCACGGGTTTTGCCCCTCCGCCGCCCGTCAAACCAACACAGCACTTTAACATGAGAACACTATTCGTCATTATCGCGCTCACCCTCTACCTATCGGGGAACTTTTACGTCTTTTATCGCTTGTGGCAAGCATTTCCGTGGCATGCGCCCCTCCTCAAGTGGGGATTGGTGCTGGGCGGGACGCTGCTGGTAACATCAATGATCCTCTCCTTTCTCCTATCCGGAGCACTGCCGGGCTGGTTAACGGGAGCGTTATACGCGGTAGGGACAACGTGGATATTCGTCTTCTTCTACCTGCTGCTGGCGACGGTAGCGCGCGACATCTTCCTGCTGACCAACCACCTGTGGCACTTCACCACGGTGTCCCCGCGAGTGAGTTACGCGATAATGGCAAGCGTGGTAGCCGCGGTACTCGTGGCCGGCCACCTCCGCTACCTCGCGAAAGATCGCGTTGAACTCATCGCGGAAACGGGCAAAACCGCGGGCAACGGCCTGACGCTGGTCTTCATCAGCGACCTCCACCTGGGACACGGCATCGGCGCGCTGGAACTTGCCCGGTGGGTCGACCTGATCAACGCGGAACACCCGGACGCCGTGCTAATCGGCGGAGACATCATCGACAACGACATCCGCCCGGTAGAAGCCGGGGGCGCCGCCGAATGGCTGCGGAAAATCCAGGCGCCGCTGGGCGTCTACGCCTGTCCGGGCAACCACGAGTACATCTCCGGCGTGGAGCGAAGCCTCCGCTTTATCTCCGGCGCGGGCGTGAACGTACTGCGTGACACGGTCGTGGAGGTGGGCAACGCCTTCCTGCTGGTGGGGCGCGACGACCGCTCCAACCCGCGTCGCGCCGCATTAAGCGCCCTGCTGGAGGGGAGAGATCGCTCGCTACCGATAATCGTCCTCGACCATCAACCCATGCAGCTGGACGAGGCAGCGCGAGCCGGCATCGACCTCCAACTGTCGGGACACACCCACCACGGCCAGGTGTGGCCAATCAGCTGGATCACCAGCTTCCTCTACGAGTTGCCCCACGGCTACCTGCGAAAAGGCAACACGGGCATCTACGTCACCTCCGGCATTGGCCTGTGGGGTGGCAAGTTCCGCATCGGCACGCGTTCGGAATACGTGGTCATCCACCTGCGATAGCCCGACTTGTGCGTCCGGATTAAACCGTTATCTTCGCGAACGGTTTAAACTTTTCACACCATGAAACACCTGCTTTTTCTACTTGCCATGACCCTCGCGTGGTGCCCGTCGCCAGCCCGCGAGGTCATCTCGTTAAACGGCGCGTGGCGATTCACCCCCGGCCACGAAACGCGCAAAAACGTCCATGAGGAGATACACCTGCCGCACACGTGGAACCGGGACGCCCTCGCCGGCAAGGAGGACTACTACCGCGGGCTGGGCAACTACGAACGCCAGATAACCATCCCCGCGGAGTGGCGGGACAAGCGGGTATACATTCGTTTCAAGGGAGTTAACAGCGTGGCGAACATCTTCGTCAACGGTCGCCACGCGGGAGAACACCGTGGCGGCTACACCTCCTTCGTCTTTGAAATCACGCATTTGTTGCGCTTCGGGGAGGCCAACACCCTCCTCGCGCGGGTAAACAACGCCCCGCAGCTGGATGTGATGCCGCTCGTGGGCGACTTCAACATGTACGGCGGCATATACCGCGACGCGGAGCTAATCGTCACGGAGCCTGAGCACGTGGCATTAACGGATCACGCCTCCGGCGGCATCTACATCACCACGCGGGAAATCACCGACAAGCGGGCAACCGCCACCGTGCGGGTACTCCTCGCGGGGCGGCAGGGAAAAACCGTCACCGTCCGCGCGCGGGTGCTGGACGCGCAACAGCGGGTAGTCGCCGCGGACTCGCTCCTCGTCACCTGCGCCGGTCAGCCGCTGCAAGAGGTCACGTTCGCCCTCGAAATCCCCTCCCCGCGCCTGTGGCAGGGGCGCGAAGACCCCTACCTGTACACCGTGGAGGCCTCCGTGGAAAACGACCGCCGGCAGCTGCTCGACCAAACGCGGGAACGCTGGGGAATCCGCCAATACACCATCGACCCCGACCGCGGTTTCTTCCTCAACGGCAAGCACGTGCAACTGCGCGGCGTCTGTCGCCACCAGGATCGAGCCGAAATCGGGAACGCCCTCCTGCCGGAGCACCACCGGGAGGACATGGAAATCATGCGCGAAATGGGAGTAAATGCCGTGCGACTGGCGCACTACCCGCAGGACAAACTCGTCTACGACCTGTGCGACGAGTACGGCTTCATCGTCTGGGCGGAGATCCCCTTCGTCGGGCCGGGGGGCTACCGGGACAAGGGTTTCGTCGACCAGCCCTCGTTCCGCGCCAACGGCCGCCAGCAGCTGGTGGAGCTGATTCGACAAAACTACAACCACCCCTCCATCTGCTTCTGGGGACTGTTCAACGAACTCAAAGAGGAGGGCGACAACCCCCTGGAATACCTCCAAGAACTCCAGCAACTGGCCGAAAATGAAGACCCCTCGCGGCAAACCACGGCAGCCACCAACATGCAGGGCGGCATCAACCGGGTGACGCCGCTCATCGCCTGGAACCTCTACTTCGGATGGTACGGCAGCCGTCCGTCCGCCATCGGCGAGTGGGCGGACAGGACGCATGCGGCCTACGCCGGCACCCCCATCGCCATCAGCGAATACGGCGCCGGCGCCAGCACCCTCCACCAGCAGCAGGATCTGCAACAGCCCGTCGCCAACAGCTATTGGCACCCGGAAAACTGGCAAGCCCACTTCCACGAGGAGCACTGGCGGGAGATCGACCGTCGTCCATTCCTCTGGGCATCATTCGTCTGGAACATGTTCGACTTCGGGGCAGCGCACCGCACCGAGGGCGAAATCAAGGGAAAAAACGACAAAGGCCTGGTCACCTTCGACAGAAAGGTAAAAAAAGACGCCTTCTACTTCTACAAAGCCAACTGGAACCACGAGGAACCCTTCGTGCACGTCGCCGGTCGACGCCTCGCCCTCTCCAGCTCCCCGCAAACAATCAAAATCTACTCCAACCAGCCTGAGGTAGAGCTACTCCTCGACGGCCGCTCGCTGGGAAAGCGGCGGGGCGAACACGGCATCTTCACCTGGGAAGACGTGCAACTCGCACCCGGCAAGCACCTGCTCACCGCCCGCGCGAAAAAAGCCCGCGACGAAACCTGGATCACCGTACAAGAAAAATCGTAACCGGAAACAATCACACCCGCCCCGCCAGCACCCGATCAATCACCGGCGCGAGATCCCCGTTCTTCTCCACGCGCACGCCGGCAATCCCCGCCGCCGCCGCCGCGTCCACGTCCCGCTGGCTATCCCCGATCATGCAAGCCTTCGCCGGATCAACGTCAAACTCCCTCATCGCCATCTCTATAAAATACGGCGACGGCTTGCGGCAACGGCACGCGGCGACACTCTCGTGATGCGGGCAAAAAAACACCCCATCCACGCGCGCCCCTCCCTTGGCCAGCTCCTCGCGCATAAACGCGTGCACGGCTTCCACCTGCTCCGCCGAATACAGCCCCTTGGCCACCCCCCCCTGGTTAGTCACCACGAAAACCAGGAACCCCGCCTCGTTCAGCCGCCGGATCCCCTCCACCACGCCGGGATTAAAACGGAAATCCTCAGGCCGAAAAACGTAATACAGCCCCTCGTCCGAATTAATCGTCCCGTCGCGATCCAGGAAAACAGCCGCCCGTCCCATCCTCAATGCATAATCTTAAACACCAGCTCCCGCAGCAGCTCCCCCTCCGGAATCGTGAAATGGCTCGCTCCCTTCGACTTCATATCGCACTCTCGCAGCCACGAAATCACCCGCGCGCACTTGGCAGCCCCGTACCGGGCGGCGCCCTCCGTGTAATCCTTCATAAAATAAGGCGCCACCCCCAGCAGCCGCGCCATCTCCTGCTGGTTAGGCGTCGACTTCCGCTGGTAATGAAACGTCAGCAAATTGCGGAAATAATTAAACAAACTACTCGTCGTCAGCGGCAGGGGACTACTCTTCGGGTTAGCCTCGAAATAATTCACGATCCTGTTCGCCCTCAAATGATCCTGGTCGATAATCGCCCTCAGCAGCTCGAAAGCGTTAAAATCCTTGCTGATGCCGGTATGCTCCTCCACCAGGTACTCCTTGATCTCCCTCCCGTTTGGCAGCAGGATCATCAACTTATCCAGCTCGTTGGCCACCCTGCTCAAATCCGTCCCCAGGCTCTCCGCCAGCATCCTCGCCGCCCCGGGCGAAATAGCCCGTCGTCGCTCCTTGCAATACCCCACCACCCAGGCAGGCACCTCGTTATCGTACAACTTCACCGACTCGAAATAAGCGCAACACGGGGCGCTCCCCAGTCGCTTGAACACCGCCTTGCGCTTATCCGGCTTCTTCTTGTACAGGAACGCCAGCAGCGTCGTCGGCTGGAAATGATCAATATACGGCACCAGCCGATCGAAATCCTTATCCGCTATCCCCTGTGCCTCCTTCACCAGCACCACCTGTCGTTCGGCCATCATCGGGAAACTCCGCGCCGTGTCCAGCACCCGCCCCATCGTCACCTCGTTCCCGAACAGCGTGAACGCCTGCTCCCCGGCGGGCACCGCGTGCTCCTCGATCGCCCCGGCGATCCTGTCGATAAAAAAAGGCTCCTCCCCCGATAAAAAGTAAATCGGTTTAAAGTGCCCGTCTCGAATTTCAGCGATAATCTCCTCGTATTTCATGCCGTTGGGTTTGATTCGTCGCGAAGATAGAACTTTTCGCCGATTCCCCTCCCGTCAATTGCAACGCACCCACCAATCCCGCTGGCGCGGGCTTGTAGCCTGCACCCGTGCTGTGAGACGTAGCATGCTACGTCTCTATTGATTTCCACAACCTGCAATTGTAGGTCCCTCTGTAGAGACGTAGCGTGCTACGTCTCACGAAATGCCAATACCGAAAAAAAATCGCCGCGTGCGCAAGCGCGTGGTTTCCTTTTTATCTCCCGGCCGTACCCCATCCCGCCTCATCATGGCGCCGAAAAAAGACGAAAATCATCCATCGCCACCGGTTTTTCCCCTGTATTTGCCGCGAAAACACCCTCCATTTCCACTTTCACCCATTTTCAAAATATTTTTTTTCAAAATCGCTTGGTAAAGTAAATTATAGAGTTTAGATTTGTGCGTTAAAAATAGTTTCAGCGGATCCCATTACTTAAACAGCAATAAGTAGCGATGGAAGATATGAACAAAACAACGTTAACTCCCTGTTCTCGAACGGGAGACAAACAAAACAGCCAAGAGTTAACGGCGCACCGGGATAGCGGAAAACAACCCCGACGCCGGAGGATCCATCACGCACCATCCACGGCACCCCCTCCTACATCTGACATTAGCGGACACCACACACCTTATATAGGTACACCCACATCTTTTAGCGGACACATCCACACCTTATATGATGCTCCTTCGCGCGCGTTGTATAACGGTGTATTTTTTTCTCTAGCACACGAAAAAACAATGAAATGAAAACAAGCGTCACTCATGCAATGAAACAACTATTATTGATGAATATGAAACAACTATTACAAGTCGCGGCACTCGTGCTGCCCGTTTGGTCATGCTCGGTAAACATCAAAGAGGCCGGCCCCGTCCTTACCGACAACGGACGTCTCGTTACTCTATCCCTGGCCATGCCCTCCACGCCGGAATCCCGCGCGTTAGCCTCGTTAACCACCATGCAAGAGGACAAGGTACACGAGGTAGACGTCCTCATCTTCAAGGGAGAAGACTTCTTCTACCGCGCCATCGGCACCCAGCCCGACGCGACAAACAAATTCACCGTCAAACTCCCCACCAACGAAGACCCCTACCACGCCGTCGTCCTGGCCAACGCCAGGTCGATCCTCTCCACCCTCGGCATCACCCCCGCCCTGGAGCAAACGGGAACCACCAGGACAAACCTGATGAGCAGCATCACGCACTGCCTCAGCACCCCCCTCAACACGTGTACAACCAACCTGGC
Organism: Odoribacteraceae bacterium; assembly: GCA_031267995.1. Taxonomy (GTDB): domain Bacteria; phylum Bacteroidota; class Bacteroidia; order Bacteroidales; family Marinifilaceae; genus JAIRKS01. The sequence goes on from JAIRXZ010000183.1 coordinate 8,496, forward strand.
CACCAACGGCATCCCGATGTGGGGCTACGACACCGAACTCGATGTCAGCGATGGCTCCGGAAACCCGGAATCCTTCATCCACCTCACCAGGATGCTGGCCAAGAT
>JAIRXZ010000186.1 GCA_031267995.1 Odoribacteraceae bacterium
CCGTGCGGGCGGACGATTTCAACCGGGGGATGATCCAGGACGCGGGGCAGTTGATACAGGGAAAGATCGCCGGTTTGTCCATCTCTCTCCCGTCGGGCGATCCCACCGCCGGCACGCAGATGCTGCTGCGGGGGCGTTCCACCATCAACGGCACGAACACGAACCCGCTGGTGATTATCGACGGGGTGCCGGGCGATTTTAACCTGATTGCCGCGGAGGATATCGAGACGATCGACGTGCTGAAGGATGGCTCCGCCGCCGCTATCTATGGCACGCGCGGGACGAACGGCGTGATTATCATCACCACCAAGCGGCCGAAGGGCGCCACGCTGGATAAGGTGGAGTACAGCGGTTACGTCTACACGCAGTTGATTGCTCGCAAGATGGAGATGCTGACGGCGGCGGATTATCGCGAGCAGATCGCGGAAAATTACCGCGACGCGAGCTGGGACAAGGGGCACGATACCGACTGGCTGGCGGAGGTGACGCGGGTGCCCGTGAGCCATGCGCATAACGTGAGTTTCACGGGTGGGACGCTGAAAACGAACTATCTCCTGAACGCGAATTACAAGAGCCAGCAGGGTTTCTTCATGAAGTCGGACAATGAAACGATCAACGTCCGGGCGAAGATCAACCACAACATGTTTGATGATCGCCTGAAGGCCAGCCTCGAACTGATCAGTCGCCAGGGGAACTACACGACCACCGGCGACGGTTACGGTTTCAACGGCTACGTCTACCGCCAGGCGCAAATCATGAACCCGACGGCGCCGGTGAAGAACGACGACGGCTCGTGGTACGAGGAGCCGGGGCTGTTTAACTACGAGAACCCCGTCTCCCGCCTGCGCGAAAGCGACGGGCGAAACAAGGAGCAATTCTCCCGTCTAAACGCCAACATCACCTATAATCCGTTGCAGGAACTGACACTCGCGGGGGTCTTCTCGTACAGTAAATACAACCAAACGCGGGGTTACGCGGAGACGAAGAACCACATCTCCAACGTGCGGGATTCGCGCAACGGCTTCGTCTCCAACGGGCAAACGGAGTCGATCGACCGCCTGATGGACTTGACCGCCCGCTACAACGCTTCGATCGGCTTGCACGAATTCTCCGCCCTGGCGGGTTACAGCTACCAGGAGAATGAATCCTACACCTTCTGGATCAACAACGAGGACTTCCCGACAGACATCTTCGGCTTCTCGCAAATACAACTCGGCGAGGGGCTGGCGAACAAGCGAAGCTCCCTCAGCAGCAGCCGCGGCCTCAGCAACTTGATTGGCTTCTTCGGCCGCGTCACCTACGCCCACGACCAAAAGTACCTGCTCATGGCCAGTCTCCGCTACGAGGGCGCCAGCCAGCTGGTACACACCAACAACGAGTGGGGACTCTTCCCGTCGGCCTCCATCGGCTGGCGCCTGAGCGAGGAGTCGTTCATGCGCTCCCTCGACTTCCTCGATGACCTGAAACTGCGCGCCGGCTATGGCGTCACGGGCAGTCAGCCGAGCAGCTCGTTCCTGGGCTTGGCCACGCTATCGTACAGCGGTTACGCCTACTCCAACGGGCGTTGGATCAACACCCTGCTCCCCTCCAGGAACACCAATCGCCACATCAAATGGGAGGAGAAGCACGAGTGGAACGTCGGCCTCGACTTCGCCGTCCTCGACAACCGCGTCAGCGGCACCATCGACTATTACAATCGCGACGTGAAGGATCTCATCTACAACTTCTCCGTGCCGGTGCCCCCGAACCTCGTCAACACCACCACGGCCAACGTCGGGAAGCTCCGCAACCGCGGCATCGAGGTGCTCGTCAACTTCGAGCCGGTGCGGACGGGGGAGGTCACCTGGCGTTCGAGCGTCAACTTCTCGACCAACAGCGACAAGCTCCTCAGCCTCTCCAACGACCTCTACCAGGTCTCTTCCAACTACATCTACCCGGGTAGCACCGGCGAGCCGATCCAGACCTACACGCACCGCCTGGAGATCGGCGACAAGATCGGGAATTTCTTCGGCTACAAGGTGGTTGACGTGGATGACGACGGCAAGTGGATATACATCGACGGCGACGGCAACACCGTCCCCTACAACGATTTCAACAACATGCGCGGCACGGACAACAAGCACGTCCTCGGCAACGGCCTCCCCAAGTACTACGCCGGCTGGAACAACACCGTCGCCTACCGGGGTTGGGACTTGAACGTCAGCATCCGCAGCGCCTTCTCCTACCAGATCCTCAACTTCCAGCGGATGTACTACGAAAACACGGGAATCATGAACTACAACCGCATGAAGTCCAGCCGCGACAAGGTGTTCGGCAAGGCCGTCCTTAGCAAGGATATGCCCCTGGAGTTCAACAGCTACTACGTGGAAAACGGGGACTTCTGCAAGATCGACAACGTCACCCTCGGCTACACCCTCCCCGTCCGCCGCGGCGTTCTCAAGCACGCGCGCTTCTACGCCTCGTGCACGAACGCCCTTACCATCACCGGTTACAAGGGCATCGACCCGGAGGTAAACCGCGTCGGCCTCGATCCCGGCAACGACGACCGCGACAAGTACCCGATGGCGCGAACCATCACCCTGGGCACCAACATCACCTTTTAAACAACACGCATCGCCATGAAAACAAAGATCATCACGCTCATCATCATCATCGTCTCCTCGCTGGCGTGGATAAACTGCACGAGGCTGCACGACAAGAGCTATTCGCTCATCATCTCCGAGAAGTTCGAGCCTACACGCGAGGATCTCGCCTCCATCGTCGGCGCCACCTACGTCAACTGGCGCCAGGGGCTGCTATTCTGGAACAGCATCTTGCGGTTGATGGAGGTCTCCTCCGACCAGTCCGTCATCCCCGGTCGCCCCAACGGTTGGGTGGACGGCGGCGTGCACCGCGTCATCTTCGAGCACCAGTGGAGCACGGAGCACGAGGTCATCAACAACTGCTGGGATCACCTCTACGCCGGCGTCAACAACTGCAACCGCGTGCTTTACCAGATTGAATCCGGCAGCATCCCCGTGACGGAGGGCAAGGAGGAGATCATCGCCGAGCTGAAGCTGCTCCGCGCCTCCTATTACTACATGCTGTGTGACATTTACGGCAACGTCCCCATCATGACGCGCTACGACGTGGAGGAGGGCTACGTCCCCGAACAGTCCACCCGCGCCCAGGTTTTCGACTTCATCATCACCGAGATCACGGAGAACATGCCCCTCCTCAGCGCCGAAAATGGCGGCATCATGTACGGCCGCTTCAACCGCTGGAGCGCCTGGGCGCTGCTCGCCAAGATGTATATCAACGCGGAGGTCTACACCGGCACCCCCCGCTGGCGGGAGTGCGTGCAGGCGTGCGACGAGGTGATCAACAGCAACCTCTTTGCCCTGGATGCCAACCAGCGCGACGTCTTCGCCACCAACAACGAAAACGCCCGCGAGATCATCTTCGCCCTCCCCTTCGACGACCAGTACGTTACCGACTGGAACGCCTTCGACATCCACATGCAAACGCTGCAACCGGCCAGCCAGGCCACTTACAAGCTCCCCTCAAGCCCCTGGGGCGGCATCTGCGCCGTGCCGCAGTTCATCGACACGTTTGACCCGGACGACAGCCGCCTGGCGGAAAACTGGATTCAGGGCGATCAGTTCTCGGCGGACGGCGACCTGCTTTATTGCACGATGGGCAGCTATTCGGGACGTCCCCTCTCCTTCATCAACGCCGTGCCCAGCGTGGCCGAGTCGGAGGAGATCCACGGCTTTCGCCACGGCAAGTTCGAGATAGCCCTCGGCGCCCGCGTGCAGCTGAGCAACGATTGGCCGCTGCTGCGCTACGCCGACGTGCTGATGATGAAGGCCGAGGCATTGCTCCGCGACGGCAGCGGCGCGGAGGCGGCAGCGATCGTCACCACCGTCCGCGAGCGCAACTTCAAGTCGAACCCCTCCAAGGCCACGGTTACCGCCGCGCAGCTGGCCGCCGGCAGCGTGTACGACTACGGTCGGCGCGACAACCTCGTTCCCCACACCTTCGAGGGCGGGGCGGACGTCCTCTACGGTCGCTTCCTCGACGAGCTGGGGTGGGAGTTTAACCAGGAGGGGCGACGCCGCCAGGACATGATCCGCTTCGGGGTCTACACCACCAAGTCGTGGTTCTCGCACGCGCCCAACGGGAGTCACCGGGCGATTCTCCCCATCCCCCGCTCGCAGCTGGAGAAGAATCCCAATCTGCACCAGAATCCCGGTTATTGACCGCGGCGCGTGTCGCGCTACCGTGCCCTCCGGGGCGCGGGGAAGGCTGTTCGGGGCACCCGCCCCGGGCAGCTTTTGTTTTGTGACGATGGGGGGATTGCCCGCGTGTTGCGCGTCGTGTAGCCCGTGTGCCACGCGTCGCGTAGCTCGTGTGTTGTGCGTCGCGTATTTTGCC
>JAIRXZ010000157.1 GCA_031267995.1 Odoribacteraceae bacterium
TAACCTCGATAATGTCTGTCATATATGTTATTTTTTATTGTCGCGAAGGTATGACTTAGCGACGGATTTACCGCTCGCCAAGCGATACATAATTATACCGTTGGCGGGCATAATTATCCCGAAATGGCCGCTGTCAGGCCGGTTTTTCGGCGGTGTAGAGGGTGGCGATGCCGAAGGATAGCGGTCGCGCCGTCGCCCCGTGAAAGCCGGCGGCGCGGAGGATGTCCAGGAATTTTTCGCCGCGCGGGAAGGGGTAGACGGAGGCGGGAAGGTACGCGTACGCGTCGCCGCGGCCGGAGATAATGCCCCCGACGCGGGGCAGCAAGCGGGTGAAATAGAAGCGATAGAGCTGCTTGACGGGGAAGCGTTCGGGCACGGAAAATTCGAGGATGACGAGGCGGCCGCCCGGTCGGGTCACGCGGGCGATTTCGTCCAGCGCCTTGTCGAGGCGTTCAAAGTTGCGCGCCCCGAAGGCGACGGTGACGGCGTCGAAACTCCCGTCGGGGAAGTGCAGTTCCTCGGCGTCGCCCTGCAGGAAGGAGACGCGGTGGTCGAGATGCTTCGCCCGCGCCTTTGCCCTGGCCACGTCCAGCATTTTCTCGGAGATGTCGACGCCGGTCACTCGCGCCGCGCCGCGCCGGGCGGCGGTGATGGCGAAGTCGCCCGTGCCGCACGCCACGTCCAGCACGCCGGCGCCCTTCGCGAGGCAACGCGCGGCGAGCGTCCGCCAGCGCTTGTCGATGCCCAGTGACAGCAGGTGATTCAGCAGGTCGTAGCGGGGGGCGATGTCGTTGAACATGTCCCGAACCTTCTCTTTTTTCGCCATATACAATGAGTTACGCGTCGAGCGCGCCCCACAGGAGATCCTTCAGTTCCGTGATCCCCTCGCCCGTGAGCGAGGAGATGAAGACGCGGGGGACGTCCGGCAGATCGGCCTGCATGGCGGCCAGCAGTTCATCGTCCGCGCGGTCGCGCTTGCTGATGGCGAGCACGCGTCGTTTGTCCAGAAGCTCAGGGTTATACTGCCGCAGTTCATCCAGCAGGATCTTGTACTCGGCATGAATATCGGGGCTGTCCACCGGCACGAGGAAGAGGAGGACGGGATTGCGCTCGATGTGGCGCAAGAAGCGGATGCCGAGACCCTTGCCGAGGTGCGCCCCCTCGATGATCCCCGGAATGTCGGCCATCACGAAGGATCGCCCCTCGCGGTACCGCACGATGCCGAGGTTCGGCACCAGCGTGGTAAAGGGGTAATCGGCGATCTCCGGCTTGGCGGCGGAGACTACGGAGAGCAGCGTCGACTTCCCCGCGTTGGGGAAACCCACCAGCCCGACGTCGGCCAACACCTTCAGTTCGAGGATCACCGTCCGCTCCACCCGCGGTTCGCCGGGCTGCGCGAAGCGGGGGGTCTGGTGGGTGGCCGAGCGGAAGTGCCAATTGCCCTGCCCCCCCCGTCCGCCGGCGACGATCGCCTCCTGCTGGCCATCGGTGGTGATCTCGCAGATCAGCTCCCCGGTGTCCGCGTCCCTGGCGACGGTGCCCAGCGGCACCTCGATCACCATGTCCTCGCCTTCCGCCCCCGTGCTGCGTCCGCCGCTGCCCGCCTCGCCGTCGCTGGCGAAGACGTGGCGCTTGTATTTCAGGTGAATAAGCGTCCAGAAATTGCGATTACCCCTCAGCAGGACGTGCCCGCCTCGTCCGCCGTCGCCCCCGTCCGGCCCTCCTTTGGCGGTAAACTTATCCCGGTGCAGGTGCGTCGACCCCGGCCCCCCGGCGCCACCGCGACAGAACACCTTCACGTAATCAACGAAATTCGTCATGGCGCCAGCGTGTAGAGATCAGGCAAATTGCGCCCCAGATCGTCGTAATCGAGACCCCTTCCGACGACAAAATCGTTCTTCAGCGCGATGCCGGCGTAGTCAATCGTCACCTCGCGTTCCAGCGCGTCCGGCTTGTAGAACAGCGCGGCCACCTTGACCTGCCGCGCCCCCCGCGCCTTCAACATCTCCAGGAGGTGCGCGATGGAGCGGCCGGTGTCCACGATGTCCTCCACGATCACCACGTTGCGCCCGGCCACCTCGCCCGTCAGCCCGATCAACTCCTTGATCTCGCCCGTGGAAGCCGTCCCCGCGTACGAGGCCAGCCGGGTGAAAATCACCGTCGTCCCCTCCACCGTCACCTCCTTCAGCAGGTCGGAGGCGAACATGAAAGCGCCGTTCAGCACGACGAGAAAGAGGGGACGCGCCCCCTCCATATCCCGGTTAATCTCCCGCGCCAGGCGGCTCACCGCGCGATCAATCTCCGCCGCCTCGATGTAGAGGCGAAACGTTTTGTCGAGTAATTGGATGGATTTATACATTCGATTTTCTTAACTTTGCGCGAAAGTACTACTTTGAACCCAAATAACAGCGATAACATGAATCCAAAAGTGAGTATTATCATGGGCAGCACCTCCGATCTGCCCGTCATGGAAAAGGCCGCCGTCGTGCTCAACGACTTCCGGGTGCCCTTCGAGATGCACGCCCTCTCCGCCCACCGCACGCCGGCGGAGGTAGAGGCATTTGCCAGGGGAGCCGCCCCGCGGGGCATCGAAGTCATCATCGCCGGCGCGGGCATGGCCGCTCATCTGCCGGGCGTTATTGCTGCCATGACGCCCCTGCCCGTCATCGGCGTCCCCATCAGCGCCTCCCTCGACGGCATGGACGCCCTGCTGGCCATCGTCCAGATGCCTCCGGGCATCCCCGTCGCCACCGTCGCCATCAACGGGGCGATGAACGCCGGCATACTCGCCGCGCAACTCCTGGCGACGGCCGACGCCGACCTCCGCCAACAGATCATCCTCTACAAGGAGTCGCTGAAAAACAAGATCGTGGAGGCCAACAACGCGCTCTCCGCCGTCAAATACCCCTACAAAGTTTGACTCCCCGCCGCCCCTCCCGCCGCCAATCGGAAAAAATCGCGTACATTCGCGAGCGTGCAAAAAAGTTTACCTTAAATACATTGTAACATGACAGATCCCCAACTCATCGACACGGCCAGGGCGAAAGCCGAAAAGTGGCTCCACCCCGCCTACGACGCGGACACCAGGGCTGCCGTCCAGCAACTGTTGCAGGAGGATGATCCCGCGAAACTCGTGGAAGCCTTCCACGCCGATCTGGAGTTCGGCACCGGCGGCTTGCGGGGCATCATGGGCGTGGGTACCAACAGGATGAACATCTACACCGTCGGCGCCGCCACGCAGGGATTCGCCAATTACATCAACCGTTACTTCTCCGACGAGCCGCGCGCCGTGTGCATCGGCCACGACTGTCGCCACAACTCCCGCCACTTCGCCGAGACGGTTGCCGACATATTCTCGGCCAACGGCATCGACGTCTACCTCTTTGAGTCCCTGCGTCCCACGCCGGAGATATCGTTTGCCATCCGCGAACTCGGCTGCAAGGGCGGCGTCATCATCACCGCGTCCCACAACCCCAAGGAATACAACGGCTACAAGGCCTATTGGAACGACGGCTCGCAGCTGGTGCCGCCGCACGATCACGCCGTCATCGGCGAGGTAAAGCAAATCGGCGTGACGGAGATCCTCTTCGACCGCGACCCCGCCCGCGTCCACGCGCTGGGGGCCGACTTCGACCGCGTTTACCTCAAGCGCGTGCAGCAGCTCAGCCTCTCGCTCGACGCCATCCGCGACGCGGGCGACCTGAAGATCGTCTTCACCCCCTTGCACGGCACCACCTACCAGCTGGTACCGGAGTCGCTGCGCCTCTGGGGATTCACCGGCGTGCACGTCGTCCCGGAGCAGAGCGTGCCGGACGGCGATTTCCCGACGGTAGCCCTGGCCAACCCGGAGGATCCCGCCGCCTTCAAGATGGCCACCGACCTGGCGCGCGAGATTGACGCGGAGCTGATCATGGCTTGCGATCCCGACGGCGACCGCATTGGCATCTCCGTCAAAGACGACAACGGGCAATGGACGCTCCTCAACGGCAACCAGGCTTTCCTCGTCTACCTCGAATACATCATACTCAGGCGGAAGGCTTTGGGTATGCTCTCCGGCGGCGAGTACACCATCAAAACCATCGTCACGGCCGAGCTGATCAGGGACGTCGCCGAGAAGAACGGCATCCTCTGCCACGACGTTTACACCGGCTTCAAGTGGATCGCCGACATGATCCGCCGTCGCGACCCCGAAAAGTACATCGGTGGCGGCGAAGAGTCCTTCGGCTTCATGCCGGGCGCCTTCACCCGCGACAAGGACGGCGTGGCCTCGGCCTCCCTCATGGCGGAAATCGCCGCCTGGTGCAAGAGCCAAAACTCCTCCATCTACGCCTTCCTCAAGAACATATACCTCAAATACGGCTTCTCCAGCGAGCGCACGGTATCCCTCTCCCGCGAGGGCGTCAGCGGCGCGGCGGAGATCCACGCCATGATGGAACACTTCCGCTGCCACGTCCCCCGGCAGATCAACGGCAGCGACATCATCCTCAAAAAGGACTACCTCACCCGCGTCTCCATGAAGCCCCCCAAGGGCAAGCCCAACCCGCTATACTTCGACACCACCAGCAACGTCCTCCAGTTCCTCCTGGACGACGGCAGCAAGATATCCATCCGCCCCTCCGGCACCGAGCCAAAGATCAAGTTCTACTACGAAACGCGCATCACCATGCGGACACTCAAAGAGTTCGACAAAGTACAGGAGCTTGCCGACAAGCGCATCGAGGGCATGATCAACGGGGTAGAAACATGGTAACCGCACCGGAAACGCCGCGCCGCCCCGCCCCCCGTGAACCGAAAAAATCGCGTACATTCGCGAACGCAACATAAATTTAAATACACTACTGCTATGAAAAAAACGATGAAATCCACCATCCTCCTCGCCGCCGCGCTGCTGGGGATGCTGTTTACGAACTGTCAACGGAGCGGCGACACTCCTCTTTACCAGGCAATCCCGTCAGACGTCGCCCTGCTCTACTCCCTGCGCGTCGACCAAATCCTGGACAAATCAGGCGTCATCAACAACTTCCTCCCCATGGCCGAATCGATGCTGGAAGGCAATGAAGAAGGCCAATTCCTCATCGACATCCTCAAGGACGTCAACACGATGGGCATCGACCTCTCCGACATCGTCTTCTTCATCGCCAACGACGGCGGCGGCCCCAACGGCGCGGTAGTCGCCCGCCTGACCGACCGCCTGAAATTCACCGACTTCCTCGGCCACCTGGCGGAGACCGGAATGGTCATCAACGTCGAGAAAAAAGAGGGATTCTACCAAGCCGGCGTGGACGACAACCTCCTGATCTTTAACGACCACCTGCTGATAGCCACGCAATCCATCTACGGCGAAACCCTGGAGCAAGCCGCCGCCCGCGTCCGCGCCCTTTTCACCCAGGCCAAGGAAAAAAGCATCCTCGGCAACGACAAATTCACCCAGGCCTTCAACACCACCGACGCCCTCCTCGCCTACGTCAACCTCGCCCCCTTCTCGCGAGATCCCGGATTTAAGCAAATGCTCACCCTCACCGGCATGGACATCTCCTCGGTATCAGGCATCATGGGCATCTCCTTCCCCGACGGCGCCATGCGGATGACCACCCGCGTGCTCTCCATCGACTCCGCCCTCCTGCAAACCCAGGGACGCCCCCTCACGCTCTCCCTCCTGGACTACATCCCCGCCGCCCCCGCGATAGCAACCGCGATCCTCAACATGGACGGCCAAGCGACGTACGACAACATGCAAAAATCGCTGACAAACTTCCTCACCCTGGCTGCCATGAACGGGGGATTCCCCGCGCCAACCGGCGGCATGCTACAGGCATTCGGGCTACTCCAGTCGATCAACGGCGAAGTCATGCTCAACATCGCCTCGGGAACCCCGTACCCCGCCGCCACCCTCTACGCTGAAGTCAAGGACAATCGCCCCCTGGACGCGCTGAACGAATGGCTATCAGAAGGCCCCTTCCAAACATTCCTCACCACCACCAAACTGGCTGACAACATCTACCGCGCCGAAGTCGCCCCCCTCCGCCTATCCGTCTACTACGGCATCAAGGACGGCCGCTTCTTCATCTCCAACGACGAAGCCCTCAAAGCGCACCCCGGTGACAAGCTGGACAACTCGTTTAAAAACACGCCGGTAGCCAAACGCGTGCCGGCAGGAGCATCCGGGTACTTCCTCCTGGACATCTCCAACCTCATCCAGCCCATCGCCTTCTTCGCCAACATGCGGGGCGGCGGCGGCATCTCCCCGGCGCTCATGGCAGACATCGACCAGTTCCAGTACCTCGAAGCATACTCCATCGAAGATGGCAAGGAAGTCGTCCTCCAGCTCGAACTCAAGGACAAAACGAAGAACGTACTCAAACTCACCAGCGACATGGCCTTCAAAGCCCTGGAAACCTTCACCTCCTCCACCTACCAATCATATTGACAATGAAAACAATGCGATACCTCCTCGCCCTCCCCATCCTCCTGGGCGTCCTCCTATCCTCCTGTCGCCACACCGACAGCGAGTTGCTCTACCGCGCGGTCCCCGCCGACGCCTCGCTGCTCCTCTCCATCCGCGCGGGGAGCCTCATCAAAAAGTCCGCCCTCGTCCAGCAGCTATCCCCCTTCGCCACCCTCCTGTCGTTGAGACGGGAGACGCCGAAAAAGCTCTCCGACATCCTCAAAGACCCTCGCCAGGCGGGGCTTGACCTGGACGAACTCCTCCTCTTTGGCGACGACGACCTTGTCAATGCCGCCATCATCGCCCGCGTCGCCAACCGGCAAAAGCTCGTTGAAACCATCGAAGCCCTCGTCGAGGTGGAAGCCTTCGACGAGCTTATCCGCGAGGGCGACATCTACCACGCCGCCTGCTCCGGCTTCCTGGAATACTTCATCCTCTTTAACGACCAGCTGGCCGTCATCATCCCCTCCTTTGACACCAGCCTCGATGAGGTCAAAATCCTCGCCGCCACCTGCCTCACCCGCCAGCGGCAGGAGAGCATCCTCTCCGTCCCCTCCTTCGCCGGCGCCATTCTACCGGACGACGACCTCTCCGCCTACCTCAACTGCGACCCGGAACTCCTGGGGAACAACGACTTCCTCGCGCCGCTCCTCCCGTTCGTCAACATCGCCCCCGGCAACCATGCCAAGCTCACCGGCGCCGGCGGCATCGCCTTCCGCGACGGCAACATACGCGCGGCGGCGCGCCTCCTCTCCCCCCTCGTCGCCCCCGCCGCCCCGCCGCGTCCCCTCGCGCGCGCGTTCCTTGATTATATCCCCGCCCCGGCGCTCGTCGCGTTCATCGCCAACGGCGACGGCGACATCTGCCGCGCCGTCCTGGACGCCGCGACATACAGCATGCGCGTGCGGATGATCCTCTACAGGCTATTCGACGCCCTCCCCGACCTCGAAGACGCCATCGGAACCTTCCCCTTCTCCTCCATCAACGGCGAGGTCGCGCTCGCCATCCTCCCCGGCGACCCCCTCCCCACCGCCATCCTCTACGCCGAGGTCAAGGACAATCGCCCCGTGGAAGCCATCAACAACTGCTTCGCGACGGGCGCCGGCTGCCTCCCCGTCCCGGTGGACAAACTCGATGACGACACCTACCACGTTGACTTCGACCCCCTCGACCTCTACTACGGCATCAAGAACGGCCACTTCTACCTCACCACCAGCCGCGACCTCGCCGCGAACGCCGGCGTCAAAGCCACCGCCTCCCTTGCCGCCTCCCCCTTCGCCAAGCGCGTCCCGACCGACGCCGGCGCCTACCTCCACGTCGACATCGCCGCCCTACCCTTCCCCTACATCTCCACCTCCATCGCGCAGTTCGAGAGCCTCGACACCCACCTCACCGCCGACGGCAAGGAATTTACCCTCGACCTCAGGCTGAAGGACACCTCCCGCAACGCCCTCACCGTCCTCGCGGACATCATCAAGCGCCAAATCATCGGCTTCTAAACGATGGAGCAAATCACGCTGCAGCAGGTAGTTCCCGACATCTTCGCCCGCCAGCCACCGGCAGGCTCGGAGATCTGGGGCAACCAAATCGCCTTCAACAAAGGCCAGACTTACCTCCTCCAGGCCGCCTCCGGCAAGGGAAAAACATCCCTCTGCAGCTACCTCCACGGCTCCCGCGACGACTACGCCGGCCAAATCCTCTTCGACCACCGCGATGCCAAACGAAACTCCCCCCGCGAATGGGGGGAGCTTCGCCGAACCTCCATCGGCATCCTCCTCCAGGGCTTGCGGCTATTCCCCGAACTATCTGCCATCGACAACATTAGACTAAAGAACCGCCTCACCCGTCACCGCTCAGAGGAGTGGATACGCGAGACACTCGAAAGCCTCGACATCGCCGACAAAACCAACGCGCCCGTGGCCAAAATATCCTTCGGACAGCAACAACGCGTGGCGCTGGCGCGCGCCCTGTGCCAACCGCTGGACTTCCTGCTCCTGGACGAGCCTGTAAGTCACCTCGATGACGACAACAACCGACGCGTCGCCGACCTTCTCGCCCGCGAAGCCACCCGTCACGGCTTCGCCATCATCGTCACATCCATCGGCAAGCACCCCCCGTTATCCTACAATCAAACCCTCAGGCTATGAGCATCATCCGTCGTCTTCTCCTCCGCGAGCACGTCAGCTGGACGCAGCTCACCGGCTTCTTCATCGCCGGCCTGGTTGGCGCCGGCATCGTCCTCTTTGGCGTGCAGGCGTGGGCAGATCTTCACCCCTTCTTCAGCCCCGACGACGGCTTTATTAAAAAAGATTACATCGTCATCACCAAGCGAGTAGGCGCCCTTGACCTCCTCAACCGCCGCGGCAACCTCTTCACCGCCGCCGAACGCGACGAGCTTGCCCGACAGCCCTTCGCCGACCGCGTGGGCGCCTTCACCCCCTCCCGTTTCCAGGTCAGCGCCGGCATACAGGTGCAAGGCGCCGGCTTCACCACCGACATGTTCTTCGAATCGGTGCCCGACGAGTTCGTCGACGCCCGCGACGAACGCTGGACGTACAACCCCGGCGACAGCGAGATCCCCATCATCCTCCCGCGGAACTATCTCAACCTCTACAACTTCGGCTTCGCCCGCTCGCGCGACCTCCCCACCATCTCCGAGGGCGTCGTCTCCATGCTGCGCCTCTCCGTCCGCGTCACCGGCAACGGCCACGCCGACGCCTTCGCCGGCCGCGTCACCGGCTTCTCCAACCGCCTCAACACCATACTCGTCCCCGAACCGTTCATGGCCTGGGCAAACGCCCGCTACGCCACCGCGCCGCCGGCCGACCCCGCCCGCCTCATCATCGAAACCGGAAACCCCGCCAACAAGGAGATAGCGAAGTACTTCCAGCAGCGCGGCTACGACGCCGAGAACGACAAGCTCAACGACGGCAGCGTCGTCTGGTTCCTCAACATCCTCACCACCGCCGTCATCGCCATCGGCCTCCTCATTTGCCTCCTCGCGCTCTACCTCCTCACCATCTCCATATACCTTATCATCCAGAAGAACAGCGACAAGCTGCGCGACCTCCTCCTCATCGGCTACCGCGTCCGCGAGATTGCCGCCCCTTACCAGATGCTCGTCGTCGTCGTCAACGCCATTGTCGCCGTGCTCGCCATCACCGCCGTCCTCGTCGCCCGCGCCCACTACATCCCCTTCCTCACCAAAATCTGGCCGGAATTTGTACCCGCCACGCCCGCGCCCGCCATCGCCTGCTCCCTCGCCCTATTCGTCCTCACTTGTTTCCTCAACATCCTCGCCCTCAGGCTTCGCCTGCGTAAAATCTGATTGACGCCCGACGCCCGCCGGCATCTCCCCGCGTCTTCCCGTCACGCCCCCGCGCCATTTCGACGAACCTGAATGTCATTCCATTACGCCCTCGTCCTCTCCCGGCAATCCTTCATGTCCTCTTATTATGCCCCCGTGTCATTTCGACGACACTGAATGTCATCCCATTACGCCCTCGTCCTCTCCCGGCAATCCTTCATGTCCTCGTATTATGCCCCCGTGTCATTTCGACGACCCTTTATTTCCTCCCATCGCGCCCCCGCACCCTCCCGGCAACCCTTCATGTCCTCTTATGATACCCCCGACCATCACCTGAATCTCGCGTTACACGTGCGACGATGGGCGACTGCACAAATTCATGCCATCGCATGCGTGCGATGATATGCCATTGCACAATTTCATCCCATCGTACGCGAACGACGATATGTCATCATACAATTTCATCCCGTCGCATGCGAGCGACAGTATGCCATCGTGCGATCTCACTCCGTCGCACGCGAGCGACGCTTCGCCACGCGCGCGTGGCGCCCTGTTGTAAGCAAAAAACAGCACCCCGTCGCGCGATGTTCCCGGAAAATTTACATACATTTGCCTGTAGAGAACGAAAAACCCCTCACCACCAAAAACAAACCACAAGATGAACGGTAAAATCTCCACGTTAAGCCAAAGCAGAATGCGCGACGAGGAGGCCTACGGCTTCTATCTCGTTGTTGACAAACAGTTTGCCAAGTGCGCCGAGCCGTTGTTCGCGTCCTCGTACATGATCTTCACCGATCGCCTGGAGGCGTACACCCTTGCCCTGGAGCCGCCGCGGAAAAGCCTTCTCACGCCGTTGATAGCGGCAGCCCAGCGGCGGCGGGTGGCCGCGAGCGGCGGCATCTCGGCCCGCGTCCGCCTGGCGTTGTCGCACGTCGACCCCGAAAAGGCCTTCGCCGCCCGCCGACTGAACGCGATCATCAAAAGTTACAAGTCGCCCCGCCTGCTGGAGTACGTCGAGTGCACCGGCGTGGTACACAACATCATAGATGATCTCGACACGCCTACCAATCGCGCCCTCCTCCGCCAGGTGGACGCCGAGGAGTGGCTCGACGAGCTAAAGGCCGCCAGCATGGAGTTCGACACGCTCTACCTCGCGAGGCAGCGCGAGGAGCGCCCGCCAAAGGGTCTCGTCCGCGACGCCCGCGCCGCCGTCGGCAAGGCGTACGCGAACTGCGTAACCCGCCTGAACGCCCTGGTGGAACTGAATGGCGCCACGAAGTACGCGTCCCTCGTTGAACCCATCAACACGCTGATCCACAATAAAAAAAATCTCTATCGCGTGCGGCAAGGAAAGAAGGAAAAACTAAGCGAACGCGAGGAACGCAAGGAATATCTCGCCTCGTTGTTTGGCAAGATGTTCTCCTCTCCTCCTGCCGATACTTCTCCCGACGCCGCCCCGCCCGCCGATGCCGGCACACCTCCCAACATCACTCCACCCGCACCTGCCGCCGCTGAAGCGCTATCCAACATTACCCCCGCTGACAGTAAGGAAGATACCAAATCCTCTCCGCGCAAGCGCGTCGCCCGCATCCGGGGGCACAAAAGCATCCCGCGCGACCATCCCAAGCGCGCCCGCGGTCACAAACGCGCCCCGCGCGTCCGTCCCGACGTCGGGGCATTTCTCGAACTCTCCCGGCGCGAACCCCCTGATGATGAGGCGGATGATGAAAATACCCCGATCGCGCCCGCCGCTGACGAACCGCTTCCCGATGATATTTCACTCGAACTTACTGACAACGAGGCGGGTGTAGATGATCTCCCACCCGAACCTGCCGATGGCGCGGGTGAGGAGGATTCCCCGCGTGACGAGGCCGCGCCGGACGGCGGTGATAACGAGGAATGATCCGGCCTCCCGGCGGCTCGCGTGGGGATAAGAAAATGGTGCAGGGGTGAGGCGGCGGGTGTTGGGCGGGGTAACGGGATGTGCGCCGTGCTGAAAGGCCGAACTAATTGTCTTCCTCGTTGTTGAACCAGAACATTCCCCTCGTTTCGGCGAGGTATTGATCGAAGTTTTTTATACCCTCGTCGGTCATGACGAAGTAGAGGAAGATGTCCAATCCGCCTCTCCCCATGACGATGACGCGCGTGCGGGTGAAGCGGTCGCGACACGCCTGCCCGGCCATGTTGAACGGGTAGGCCAACATGTAATCCGCATTGAAGAGGGCTTTGGCGCTGTCTCGCGGTTGGTTCTGCACCAGCATTTTGAGGTCTTCAATGTCCTGCTCCGTCGCGGCCGACAGCTGCCTCCCGTAATTGAAGTTGCTTTTAATACGGTTAAATGCGAGGTCGGCAGGTTTGGTGTTTCCAAATGCGGCGGGATTATCTTTAATTAGTTTCCCATGCTGCACGCTATTGGCCCCTGATACATAAACGTATATAACGCATTGTTCGTCCAAGCTGGTAATTTCGGCGTCGACCACGGCAAATTTATTCAATGGACAGGTAACATCCTCGCAGGCGTACTTACCCCACTTGCCTTGGCCTTCCCATGGATCGACTTTGTACTGTTCGCAGGGAGTAAACGTGACTCCAATGAGTTCCAAGCTGCTTTTTAAAGATTCCGGGATCTCCTGCCCGTTGACGGTGCCCGCCAGGAAAGAGACCAGACAGCAGGCGAAAAGGATTCTGTTTAACATCGTTTATTCCAATTAATGTAATGGATGATTTCGGCTCGCGAGTTTAATCAAAAAAGTTTACCATCGCAAGTCGCGAGCGGGGGGCGTTACACGACACGTTTTCGCACGTTCACCGGGGGGGAAGATGAGCGATTTGTTTGGCGGGCGGGTAGTTGGAGAGCAAAAATTGGGGGAAGGAGATGAAGGGCAGGCGATCGGCGGCGGGGGATCAGGCCGTGATTAGTCGTAGTCGGGGAGGAGATAGCGCTGGCGGACGGGGAGGAACGCGTCGATTTCGGGCTGCCAGGCGTCGCGGATTTGCTGTTCCGTCTTCCCGGCGATGATGGCGAGGCGAAGGGCGTCGTTGCCGGCGAGCAGGTCGAAAAGGGGGAGGAAAAAGGGGGAGGGGCCGCGGTAAGTGCGGTAAGCGGCGAGTAACCAGGTGAGGTTGAGGCGTCTGGCGGCGCGCGTGGGGAGGTGTTCGTTGGCGAGATCCATGCCCCGGCACTCCTCGCCAGCGCATTTGGGAGAGGGGGCGATGCCGGGGAGGGGACGGGGGGTGTAGGCGAAGGACATTCCCTCCAGCAGCGGGTGACCGAAGCGCTGGAAGGGGAAGGGGGTGCCCCGTCCCTCATTGACGACCGTCCCCTCGAAGAAGCAAAGCGAGGGGTAGAGCATCACGGAGAGCGAGTCGGGGAGGTTTGGCGACGGCGGCACGCGGAGGGGGAAGGGGTCGCCGCGCCGCCAGCCGTGACAGGGGATGACGGTGAGTTGGCAGCGGAGGCCGTCGCGCAGCCATCCCTCGCCGTTGATCATGCGGGCGTACTCGCCGATGGTCATGCCGTAGACGACGGGCACGGGGTGCATGCCGATGAACGACCGGTGGTCGGGGCGGGCGACGGGGCCGTCGACGTAGTGCGCGTGGGCGTTGGGGCGATCCATGACGATGAGCGGGATGCCGGCGGCGGCGCAGGATTCCATGACGTGGTGAAGGGTGGAGAGGTAAGTGTAGAAGCGGACGCCGACGTCCTGGAGGTCGAAGATCATGATGTCGATGCCGAGGAGGTCTTCGGCGGAGGGTGCCTTCTTCCTGCCGTAGAGGGAGATGACGGGGAGGCGCCCGGTGTCGTCCCGCTGATCCTCTACCGTTTCGCCGGCGGCGGCATCGCCCCGGAAGCCGTGTTCGGGGGCGAAGACGCGGAGGACGCGGATGCCCCGGCGGGCGAGGAATTGCACGTCGGGCAGGCCGTCGGCGAGGGAGGCGCGGTTGGCGACGATGGCCGCGTTCTTGTCGGCGAGCAGGTGGGCGTAGAGGTCGAACCGCTCCACCCCCACGCGTGCAGGGGCGGCGGCGAGGAGGGCGCAGGCAAACAGGAGGGCGTTCACGGGGCTTTAGAAGGTGCTTTTGGCTTCCTCGAGGGTGATTTTGACGGAGCCGACGACGATTTTGGCCTCCACCATGAGGGGCAGGCGGTACTCGTCATCGCTGACCCACACCTTCATGCTCTCCCCTCCCTTGAATACCTCGCCCTCCACCAGCAGGGGGGAGAAGACGTGGCACCAGCGCTTTTCCTTGCTCACTTTGACGCGCTCGCGGCCGAGGTAGCGGACGTAGAGGTTGTATATTTTGTCGTCCAGGAGTACGCGCATGGGGATGAGATCGTTCTTTTGGTAGGCGGGAAAGTCGAGGCGGCGCACCATCCAGATGGCGGAGAGGATGTCGTGGGTGTCCGGGAGGAGGGGGATGGTGTCGAGGCGGACGTTGCGGCCGAGGCGCTCCTGGCGCGAGTAGACGGCGCGGCGGTTGTAGTCCCAGCGGTAGTCGAATGTTTTGTGATAGTTGCCCTCGTGGGCGACGCGGGAGAAGGCGCGGGGGAGGAACGTGTCGGGATCGTGGTGCGACACCAGCGTGTCGCGCACGCGGAAGATCCAGTCCTTTGTCGACCTCCCGACGGCGAAAAGGCGCTGTGCCCCGGCGTGTTCCTTCGATGGCGAGAGGGTAAATTCCACGATGCCGGCCTCTATCCAGATGAACGCCCAATTGTATTGCGCGGTGTAGACGAGCCGCTCCGGGCGACATGCCGGCGACGCGGGGCTGGCGGCGGGCGACGGGGGGGCGTCAACGGTTGACGACGGGGTGTCCGCGAGGTCGGCAAGCGAGTCCGCCGGGGGCGCGAGGCTCTCCGCGGCCGGCGCGGGACGATTGATGACCGACGCGGGGGTGTCGGCCATCGGCAGCGCGTCGCCCCGCTCTCCACTTGCCAGGAGCGGGATGACCGCGATCAACATCCATGAAAGTGTTTTCATCATCCGGTATTATTTTTTATTCTCCTCTTTCTTTTTGGCGGGATCCTCGCGGGTGTACTCCTTGTTCACCTGCACGTCCTGCTCGATGTCGAAATTCTTCCTCACCTTGAACTCGCCGGGGATGTACTTGATCTCCTCCGGCTGCCGGTGTTTGAGGAAATTCCCGGTGTCCCACAGGCCGTTGCCGTTGGCGTCCATCACCACGCGGAGGATGTACGTACCCTCCTTCAGGAAGTCAAACGTCACGCGGCCGTCGGCCGTCGCCCGCCGCTCCTCCACCACCTTCACATCCTTGTCGCCCTGGCACAGCTGGAAGATCACGGGCATCGTCACCCCCTCGGCGTGCAGGATCAACTTGCCGTAAGCGTCTAACTCCTTGGTGGTAAACTTCACGTCCAGCGGTCGGGAGTGAATCCCGTGGATGCCGCGGATGGCCATCGAATCGGCCTTCAGGTTATACTCCGCGCCCGGCCTCCAGTCGTGCTCCACGAAGAAACGCCGGATCTTCAGCGAATCCTGCCGCCAGTGGAGGGGCAACTCGCGCCAGGTGGTATCCACCTTCTCCCGCAGGGTGATGTGATCCAGGTCGGCCGCCACCACCGGCTTGTTAAAATCCAGGATGACAGGGCGATTGAGGTCGTGCGGCGATCCGCTTGCCACGCTCACCTCCAGCAGCGGGACGGGGGGTGGTTGCGGTTCGTCGTCATCGTCGCCTCGCCGCCTTCGGGTGGTCTCCTTTTTCTTCTCCGCGAAGACAAACCACGAGGTGTCGCGCCGCTGCACCAGCTGACGGGTGGAATCGGAGTAGAGATAAGCCAGCTCCACCTGCAGCGAGTCCATTTTGTACACCAGGGAGTCTCTAATCCAGAGCGATAGGGTGTCTCGCCCCGCCGACCGTTCCGTGAGGTACCAATCCTCCTTGCCGGCGGCGTCGCCCAGCAGCGTGGCCACGAGTTGGTTCTCCCCCGGCACGCTGAAGGTGAGGTCGATCCGCTCGCGTTCCGGGCGGGCGTCGCCCGTCATGTAGAGCTGCGTCTTCTCCTCGTCAAACATGACAATCAGCAGGTTCGCCGGGCCGTACATCACGTACTCCCGCTCCACCACGGTATCCCTGGTGAGGGTGTCGACGGTGAAAGTGCCTCGCTTGGAGCGTTTGACGAGGATTTTCGTGGTGTCCGGGCGGATGGTATCCATGCGATTCTCCCGCCACACCACCGGCATCACCAGCGAGTCCAGGAAACCAACGCGTTCCTCCTCCGGCATGAACAGCTTGTCGCGATTGGCATCCTCCAGCGCCATAACGCGATAGGAGGCCTCGCGGATGTTGGTGACGCGGAAACGCCCGGCGCTGTCCGTGCGGGCGATGTAGGAGGGCAACTCCAGGAGGGCGGCGGAATCCGCGGTGTTGGCGTGCAGCAACACGTTGACGCCCAGCAGGGGGAGGCGCGTGCGGGCGTCAATCACCTGCCCGGCCAGCTCCATGGTGTCGATGACGCCGCCGGTGGAGAACACGTAGCGGTAGAAGCCCAGGGGGTTACCCTCGTTGTTGTCCGCGATGCCGTCGGCGAAGTCGAGCGAGTAAGTGATGTTTTGCCGGAGGGTGTCCTGGAATTCCACCTGGATGTATCGCCCGCGCAGGCTGATGCGGGGATCCTTCTTGGCGGGCGGCGACATGATAAACTTGTTGTTAATGTCCTTCAACTGAACGAACTCGCTGAAGTGGATGGTCAAGCGCTTCTGGGCGAAGTCGATGGAGAACGACGCTGGACGCTCCTCCGTTACCACCGGCGGGGTGACGTCCTTGGGGCCTCCCTCCGGGAAGCCCTTGTTGGCGCACGACTGCGCGAGGAGGGCTACCAGCCAAAGCGTGTTTCTCGAAAAAATGTTCATGGTATTCTGTATAATCCTCGCGAATGTACGGGATTTTTCCGGGTTTGCAACACGATAACCGGGGCGGGGCGAGGGATGACGATGACGAGCGACGGGGGGATGGTTGTCGGTGCTTACGCGTCAATTGACGGCGGCGATAATGCCCCGGTTGTCGCCATTCGCCCTTTTTGTCGGATTTATCACGCGATTGTTTGGAGCAAATCATCGCGTGTTTGGAGTGAACAATCGATTGTTTGAACCGGATAATTGGTTATTTGAACCGCGCAATCGATTGTTTGAACCGAACAATTGGTTGGTGGAACCGTGCAATCGATTGTTTGAACTGAATAATTGATTGGTGGACTTGAACAATCGATTGTTTGAACTGAACACGCGATTGTTTGGCCCAAACAATTGACGGTTTAGTCTGAAAAATGTCAAATAAAAGCGCCGCGTCGGGAGGGACGCGGCGCCATGTCGGGTTGTTGAATCACTTCTCCTCCAGGAGGTAGTTGACGACGAAGGATATCTCGTTGGCCATCTCCAGCGGGTTGCCGTAGTAGCCGCTGGATGTCCAGCGGAGGTTCCCGTTGGCGTCGATAATCACCTTGTGGGGGATGCCGCGCATGCCGAAGGGGACGGCGTAACGGTTGTAGATGTCGCCGTGCTTGTTGGTGGCGGGGTCGACGTCGTCGAA
Source organism: Odoribacteraceae bacterium (assembly GCA_031267995.1). GTDB lineage: Bacteria > Bacteroidota > Bacteroidia > Bacteroidales > Marinifilaceae > JAIRKS01. Next base: position 17,301 of record JAIRXZ010000157.1, read on the forward strand.
GAGCAGCTCCATCCGGTAGCCCTTGGATGCCAGGAAGTCGGCGGCGAGTTTCTTGTAATCGGGCGCGTACTCCAGCGTGGAGATGAAGTAAAACTGCACGCGGGGGTTGTCGCGGAAGCGGTCGACGGCCACCTGCATGCCGGGAAGGGCGGCCTTGCAGGGGGCGCACCAGGTAGCCCAAAAGTCGAGGACGGTGACCTTTCCGGCGGCGCCCCCGATGTTGACGCGCTGCCCGGCGGCGTTGTCGAGGGCGAAGGGGTCGACGGGTTTCTTGACGAGGCTCGCCCTGAGACGCTCCTCGAAGTGCTCGACAAAGCCAGGGGCGCGGAGTTCGGCCACGCGGGCGTCAAAGTCGCCGCCGGGGTGACGGGCGAGGAAGTCGTCGCGCAGGGTCTCCATCATGGCGGGGGTGGTGGCGTCCTCGCGGGTGCATGCCTCGATGAAGGGGATCTGCAGGTGGGCGAAGCCGGCGGCGGGGAGGACGCTGGCGTATAGGTCGTTGAAGACGGCTCCCTTGGCGTATCGCTCCTTGAGCGGTTCGAGGAGTTCGAGCGCCTCGGCGTGGCGACCGACGCGGTGGAGTATTTCGGCGCGGGTGAAGTTGGCGCCGGCGTCGTGACGGGTTGCCTCGCGCTGCCACTCGATGGGGGAGAGGACGGCGCCGCGGTGACGGAGACGCCAGGCGGTGTCGGTTGCCCGGCGCGTCATCTCGGCGTGGACGAGGGCGGAGAGTTCGTCTACCTCGGCGTGACTTTTCAGCTCGTGCTTGAGGGGGAGCTGGACGAGGCGGTAGTAGACCTCGGTGAGGAGCGAGGCGGGGAGGTACGGGAGCTGCGCGGTGAGGAGGGGGTGACGCTGCTCGCCGGCTTTGCCCGCGTCGTCGGCTTCGTTGGCTTCGGCGATGAAGAGGAAGAGGAGGATTTGGTTGGCGTAGTGGTCGTCCGCGTGGACGAAGGCGGCGGGTGGAAATTTGTCGATGAAGGCGCGGGCGGCGGCCGCTTTGCCGGCGGGGTCTCGCGTGGCGTTGAGGCGGAGGGCTTCTTTGGCGCGGGCAAAGTCGCCGACGGGGAAGCGGGCGAGGATGGTGTCCTCGATTTGGCGGGCGCGGGCGTCGTCATGGAGTATCGCGCGGCATGTTTCGGCGGCGCGAAGGAGGGATAGCTCGGCGGGGGAGGGGAGGGCGAGGATGTAGTCGATGTCCTGCAGGAAGAGGTCGGCGTGCTGCCCCGGTTGCATTTTTTCGACGAGTGCGGCGGCGAAGTAGGAGAGCGTTTCGCGGGAGGCGGGGAAGTGGCGAAATTCGTTGGAGATCCACATTTGCATGACGTTGTCTTCGATGTATTCGCCGGGGGCGGAGTAGCCGGGGATGGCGTATCGCTCGAAGAGCTGGTGGCGAAGGAATCCCCAGTGCACGTAGGCGCCGGGACGGGCAACGAGGGTGTCGCCGCGACGCTCGGAGACGTGGGAGGCGTAGTGTCCTTGGCGGGTGCCGGAGTCCCAGGTGTCGCCGTCGCCGTGGAACTTGCAGGCGAGGAGGACGCAGTCGCCGGGGAGGGTGTAGGTGGCTGTCCAGGCGCCGTTGGCAGGTGTCACGGGGAGGTCTTCGGCGCGCCATTTGTCGCCGTCGCAGAGGTAGATGACGGCGGTGATTTCGCTGCTGCCCGCGACCGCACCGGTCGGGGTGTAGGTGATGGCGATGGCCTCCCCGGCGACCGGTCGCGCGGGGAGGATGGTGAAGGGGGCAGCGGAGAGGCCGGTGCAGAGGAGGAGCAACGCGGCCGCGAGGGTTGTGGTTTGTTTCATGTCGGGCGGGTGTTCGAAGGCTTCGCGGTATTGAATCTTGACGGCGAGGTCGACGATTCGTCCGAAGTCGTCGAAACGGTTGAGGGGGGTCTTGCTGACCAGCCTCCCGTCGACGGGGCTGAGGGCGAACTCGTAGAGATGTCCGCGGGTGCCGTCCCAGGTGGAGACGTAGAGGAGTCCGCCGTTCATGGCGGCGTAGTAGATGTAGCTGGGATCGGATGTGCCGCCCCCTCCCTGGGAATATATGCCGCCGTCGAAGCGGTATATTTTCATACCGGTGATTTGCTCGCCGGCGGGGAAGTCGTCGTTGATGCGGGTGGCGGTGACGGGGTAGGTGCGGGCGGCGGGGTCGGGATCGGATCCGCTGTAGTCGCAGGCGTAGATGTCGCGACCGGTGGCGTAGAGGAGGAAGTGCCCCTTGGTGCCGATGTCGAAGGCGACGGCGTTGGCGATGCCGGGGAGCGCGGACATGTCGTGCTTGCCGCGGGCGAGGGCGGTGGCACCGGTGATGGAGCTGGAACCTGCCTTGGGGAGGTCTATCTCGTAGAGCCAATAGTCGTTCGTCCCGCCGGAGAGGACGGCGAAGGCGTAGTAGGCGTTGCCGCGGTCGACGTAGAGGAGATCCTTGCCGATGTCATTCACGTCAAACAGTCCGGGCAGTTGCGTCGGTAGCGGTTCGAGTGAGGCGTTGGGGGCGGCGATGCTGGCGAGGTAGACGAAGCGTTGCCCCGTGGCGTCGTAGAACATGGGGTTGTAGGAGAGCGATCCGCTGGTGGTAGGCCTGAGGCAGAAGGGGGCGAGGTGCACGTCTGTCCCCAGGGTGGCGGAGACGGCGACGGGCGTGGGAATGGAGTGGTCGGTATAGTACTGCGCCCCGTAAGCGATGCGGCGAAGGACGCCGTCGTTGATGAAGAAGACGGAGGTGACGCTGCTTCCGCCCTGCCCGTCGATGAACTCGAAGTGGAGACGCGGGGGCATGGGGGGAATGAGGAGGGAGTTGGCGTCGTGCTCGAGGAAGAAGGTGCGGCCGTAGAGACTTAGCAGCTCCTGGTCGGTGGAGACGTAGACGTGGTTGACAGCGCGGCCGTCGGTGGCCGAGTGGCGGATGGTGAGGGGGTTGCCCTGGAGCGGCCGGCCGTTGATGGTGCGGAAGACGTCGCGCATGCGGAAGTTCTCCTCCAGCTCGCGGACGGTGGAGGTGGTGGCGACGTAGTCGAAGTCGGCGACCCCCTCGTTGACGTGGAAGACGAGCATGCCGTGGCTGATCTTCGAGATGAGGGTGACGTCGAAGATCATGCTGGAGGTGATGTTTTGCCGCTTGTCGGTGACGTAGAGGGCGGCTTTGTAGGCGCCGGCGCTGTAGATCATGGTGAGATCGAGCTTCCTTTCCCGCGACACGGGGTACCAGTCGGCGGCGACGTACGCGGAGGAGTAGAAGTACCATTCGTAGGAGAGATCCTCCTCCGGGATAGTCTCCCCGGAGAATTTGATGACGGGGTCGATGACGAGCTGCCCGGCGATTTCAGCGACGTAGGCGGAGGGGATGGTGGTGGTGTCGATGGTTATTTCGTTGATGGGGGCGTAGTCGTAATCTCCCTTGTCCTCGAAGCAGGAGGCGAGGAGCAGCGCGGCGGCCGCGACGATGGTGTATGTGATGTGTTTCATGCGTGTTTAGATTTGGAATTTGATCTCTATTTTCTGCTCCGCGTTATCGTCCACCCAGATGGGGGGATTGGTCTTGCGGTACTCGGCGTAGGCGTTGATGAGCGTGTAGTTGAATCCCTGCATCTGGGGCGGGGTGTAGTAGCCCTCCCTGGGCGGTTCGTTGCCCCTGATCATGGGGAAGTCGGTGATGCCGAGCGTTTCGATGATAAACTTGTACTTGTTGTCGCAGTAGGCGCCGAGGTACTGGTCGACGAACACCGTCCACGATTCGGGCTTCATGAAGAAGTCCCCCAGGTAAAGGGTGAAGAAGGCGCCCTCTTGCAGGCCGATGCCGAGGTCGTCGGTGGGAAGCATCTCGAAGAAGATTTTGACAGATTCATTCTTCAGGTCGGGGGCGCGGAAGAGGGTGACGGGGAGGTAGGAATCGAGCGCCCCGGCCGGCAACACGCCGTCGTGGAGGCGGTAGTGGGTGCCCTCGATGGCGGTGGTGCTGTCGGGCACTACGCGGGCGCGGAAGACGCGATCCCTGTCGATGATGCTGCCGAGGAGACGGACGTTGATTCTCCCCTCCGTCTCCGTGACGGCGTCGTCGAGGACGGCGAAGGAGAGGTTTTTCTCGGAGGCGTTGAGCATCGTGCCAAATCCGCTGGGAACCTGCTCGAAGAAGTAGATGCTGCCGTTGCCGGCGAACTCCATGGCCTCGTTTTGTTGGCAGGAGGTTAGGAACAACAGGGCGGGGATAATCGCCGCCAGGTGTATCATGTGTTTCATGGTATTGTCGTGTTTGTTGGTTATTCTAATTCGATGTAACGCTGGCCGTATTCGAGTTCATCGTCGGGGAGCGGGAGGACGTAGACGCTGCGCGCGAGGGGATTCGCACCCCAGGGGGAGTAGAACTGTATGGTTTCGCTGTTGAGGCGTTTGTAGTAGAAGAACAGTTGTCCCTCGCAGATCAGATCCTTGACGTACTCCTTGCGGATCTCCTCCTGCACCTCGCTGTCGGTGAGATTGCCGGGGAAGGGGTCGAAGATGTTGCGGTGCTCCCTGACGGTGTTCATGTAATCGAGGGCGGCGGTCTTGTCGCCGAGGTTGAGGGATGCCTCGGCAGCGATAAAGTAGGCCTCGCTCAGGCGCATGAGCGGCATCCTGTTGATGAACGATCCGTAGGTGGTGGTGGCCTGGTAGAGCTTGTTGCTGGTGACGACGGAGGCACTGAGATCCCGCCGGAGGTAGGCGTAACGGTAGTCGGACGACCCGTACTTGGTATTTTCGTAGACCGTGTTCCAGTTGGTGATACTCCTGTTGAAGCCACCGGTGCCGGTCATGGTGAACCAGGAGGTGAAGCCGGTGGAGCCAAAGGCAACCTCGGTGATGTTGTTCATGTTCAGGGAAAATATCAGCTCCTGCGAGAGGACGTAGTTGCGCGCCTCCACGTTGGCGTCGATGATTTGCGCTTCGGGCGTCCACGTGAAGAGCGACTGCGCGATGACCTCCCCGGCGGCGGCGAGCGCGGGGCGATGCTCTCCCTTGTAGAGGTAGATTCTCGCCTGGAGCAACTTCACGGCGTAGTAATTAAAGTGGTAGTGCCGGTTGCGGAGGTAGTCGGAGTAATCGCTGCTGGAGATTCCCCGCGTCACGGGATCGTGCTTCAGCTCCCGCTCGGCCACGGAGAGGTCGGCCAGGGCGTTGTCGATCACCTGCCGGATGCTGACCAGGGGCGTGGTTTGGTTGCTAAAGCTGGTGATGTAAGGGATGGCCTTCGCGTCCGGGCTGACGATGAAGGCGGGGGCAAAGAGACGCGCCAGGTCGAAGTGCAGGAACGCGCGGAGGCCGTACGCCTCGCCGCGGATGACGTGGTACTCGTCGGGGGCGAAGAGCATGGTGTCGGCCTGGTCGACGTAAGCAATCAGGTTGTTCACGTTGGCGATGGCGGTGTACATGCCGCGCCAAATGGTGGCGAACTTGGTCTTGCTGGCCGTGGCGGTGTAGTCGTAGATGGAGGGGTAGTAGTACTCGCTCGCGGTGCCGAAGGAGGTGGTGTACTGTTTTCCCAGCACGTCCGTCAGGCCGAAGCTCAGCTCTCGCCCGTAACAACTCTCCTCGGTCATAAGCATGTACACGCCGGTGAGGGCATCCTTGAAACCCTGGGCGGTGGTGAAATTTTCGGTCTCCTTGACCTGCACGCGGGGCGTGACGTCGAGCCAATCGCTGCAAGCGGCGCAAAGCAGGAGAACGGGAATGGCGAATGTGTAAAAATATTTCATATCTGGTGTGTTAGCGGGTTAAAACGTGGCCGAGACGGCGAAAGAGAAGGTGCGCGCGAAGGGATAAGCGGTGCCCCGTTCCTGTTTCACGGTGCTCAACCTGCCGATGTCGTTCATGTTAAAGGAGAGTCGCATGCGGTCGATGTCGAGGCGCTTGAAAGCCTCCAGCTCACCCAGCTCGTAGGAGAGGTTGCAGGACGAGAAGACAAACTCGTCCAGATCCTCCACGAAACGGGAGGTAGGCTGCGTGGTGGTATGGTCGGTGATGCTCTTGAACTTGGCGGCAACGCCGGGGGTGTTCCAGCGATCGTAGAGCACGCGCTTGTCGACGTTATTGTTCGACACGTCGACGTTCTCCACCTTCTCGACGAGGGTGCTGTTGTAGGTCTGTCCCCCCGCCCGGAAGTTGAACGACAGATTCAGGGACAACCCCTTGTAACCAACGTAGGCGCCGACGTTCCCCGTGACGGTGGCCTGCGAGTTGCCCACTACCTGCTGGTCGGCCGCCGACCAAACGGTGGTGAGGCTGCCATCCTGCCTGACAAACACCTCCCGGCCAATGACGGGGTCAATGCCGATGGAGGGCACTGCCCAAATGCCGGTGGTGCTCTTTCCCTCCTCGAACCGCACGAGCGGCTTGAGGGCTACCCTGGCATCCTGCGTTTGGTTGATCGTCTTCAGGGCGTCGGAGATTTTCACCAGCTTATCGCTGTTGTGTGCGATGCTGCCGAAGACATTCGCGAAGAGGCGCTTGCCGGGATCGGAAAGAACCTTCACCTGGAGACTCAGCTCGTAGCCGGTATTCTCCTTTTCGCCGAGGTTCTCCTTGTAAGTGGGGAAACCGATGGAGGGGGTCAGCGTGACATCCGTGAGCAAATCCCTGGTAATGTTGGAATAAAAGTCGCCCCGCGCGGAGACGCGGTCAAAAAGTGAGATATCAAACCCCACGTTCCTGTCCAGCTGCTGTTGCCACTTGAGTTTGTTGTTGGCCAGGCTGAGGATGTGGCTGCCGAGGGCAGCGTCGTAGGACTTGCCGGCGTAGTATTGATAAGAGGCAATCGCCTGGTACGGGTCAAATTCCTGCGATCCGGTGTAACCGATGGAGCCGCGCAAGCGGAGGTTGTTTACCACGCCAAGTTGCTTGATAAAGGCTTCGTTGTGGAGGTTCCACCCCGCGCCCACCGACCAAAAGTGCCCCCAACGGCTGTCCGCCCCGAAGCGAGAGGAGGCCGTGCCCGTGTAGGAAAAGTCCGTGAAATAGCGGTTGTCAAACGCGTAGTTCGCCGCCACCACGAAGTCCACGGAACGCGAGAGGCTCTCCGTGCCGGAGGGTTTCTCCCCGTTGTAGCGGTTGCCGAGGGAGATGTAACTCATCTTGTCCGAGGGAAAACCGACGGCGGAGGTGCCCACGGATTGGGAGGAGTTGGTGTTGATCTTCCAGATGGCGTTGCTGTACAGCGTGTGCTTGTTCACGCGGATGGAATAGGCGAGTCCCAACTCGGTGTTCAGGCTCGTGGATTTGCTGTTGCTCACGTCGTTTCGACCGCGGTCGGCGTAAACCTCCGAGTTGGGATGGACGTTTGCGAACTCCGTGTGATCCGACGGGATAAAGCGATTCATGTCGTCGAACGACTTGCCGACGCCCAGCTTCCCCGTCAGGCGCAGGCTCTTGAGCAGCGTCCATTCGACGTAGATATTCTCCGTGATCGAGGTATAGCTGCTTTCGTCCACCACGTTCAGGCTGGCGTTGTGCAGCGGGTTGAAGACATTGGTAGCGTACTGTTTGATCAGCACCCCGTTTTCGTCGCGGATGCGCCAGTAGGGATTCATGTTCGCGTAAGTGGCAAAGGAGCCGTAGGGAGAATTTTTCCCCTTGTTGACACTAATGGTCAGGTTATTCCTGATGCTCAATGATTCGTACAGGTACGAGAGCATCATGTTCCCCGCGAGAGTTTGCCTGTCCGAGCCGATCATCGTCCCCTTCGTGTCGCCGAAGCTGACGTTGACGGAGTAGCGCATATCGCTATTTCCCCCCGTGAACCCCAGCGCGTGCTTCTGCCCGACCCCCACGCGGAGCGGCTGCGAGAGCCAGTAAGTATTCACGCCGCGGGCAACCTCCTTTTGCAAGGCGTGATACTCCCCCAGCGCGGCGGCCTGGGCGCCACCGTCCGACTTCGCATACTTCCCGGCCATCCATTCTGCCTGGAGTTTCTCCGCCGCGTTGGTCAGGTTATAGCTTGTCAAATCCGGCGCTTCGATATCCGCGCTGCCGTTGTAAGAAATTTGCAAATTCCCGGCCTTCGGCAGGATCGTCTCGATCACCACCACGCCGTTGCCCGCCTTGGAGCCATAGATGGCCTTTGCCGAGGCATCCTTCAGCAGGGTAACGCTGGCCACCTTGTTCATATCCAGGTCAAAAACAGCCGTCAGCGTGGTCTCGAAACCATCGAGGATAAAAAGCGGCTGGTTGATATTGCCGCGATACTCCCCCTCGATGTCGACGGGGATGCTCGTCTGTCCCCGCATCGTGATTTCGGGCATGTGATTCGGGTCGCTGCCGAACTCCAGGTTCTCCTGGATGATAAACGACGGATCCAAATTCTTCAAACTGCTCAGTAAATTCTGGTTGCCGACGCGTTTCAGATCCTCCTGTTTAAAAGTGACGGCAGCCCCGGTGAAGCTCTCTGCCCGGCGGTTAAACATCCCCATCACCACCACCTCCTCCACCTCGGCGACGTCATCCTCCAGGCTCACCACCAGCGAAGTACTGCCGGTGACAGGAACCTCCTTCGTCACCATGCCGATAAACGAAAAAACCAGCACCTGCCTCCCCGCGCGAGGAATAAAAAGTCGGAAACGACCCGCCCCGTCCGTCGCCACCCCCACGGAAGCGGCACCCTTCAGGCGGACATTAGCGCCCGCCAGCGGGTCGCCCCCTCGCTTCACCACGCCGGTAATCGTGTCCACGCGTGCCTCTCGCGCCTGCGGTGGGAGGGGAGTAATCACGATCGTCCGGTCGATAAACCGGAACCCCATATCCTCTCCAAGCGCCAGCCGCAGCAGCTCGTCCACGCGCATCGATCCGCGCGGCAGGCTCACCTTTCGCGCCAGATCAAGCTCGTCATCGCTATAAAAGAAATCGTACTGCAGCTGTCGCGTAATCGCGCCAAACACCTGTTCCAGCGTCATCGAGCGTTGGTCGAGCGCCACCCGATCGTTCTGCGCGTACGCTCCCCCGTGCACCTGGAGCGCGCCGGCCAGGAACAAGAAACAGGAAATTCTCATCATCATCATCCACTTTTTTATCCTACCGCGGGGATAGGACAACGGTCTCGAATCGGTTTTTTTCATAATTTTGTCGTTGATATGAATACTTAGTCTTGCCACCTGACAGTTTCAAGACACTTATTGATCTCCGGTGGCGGGGCGCCAACCCCGTCACTTTTGCTTTTATAATTACCGGTCGGACGGCTTCACCGCCACCGTTATCGTCTTATCATTCCCCTCGAATTGGATATTCGTCGTCATCTCCAGCAGCGTCAGCATCCGCTCTATCGGCTCGTGCTTGTTCACGAAACCCGTGAACCGCCGGCGTTTCACGGAATCATCCGCGTAAATCATCCGGAAATCGTACCAGCGCTCCAGCTTCTTCACCAGCTCCTCGAACGCGAAAGCCTTGAAATGAAAACGCCCGTGAATCCACGACGTGTACAGGTAACTATCCACCTCCTCCACGACATACTCGCCGCTCCTCCTGTCCAGCACGTACTGCGTGGAAGGACTCAGCGTCACCTCGTTGCCGCCATTGCTCACCCGCACGCTCCCCTCCACCAGCGTTGCCCGCCAGATATCGTCGTCCTCGTAAGCGCTCACGTTAAACGTGGTACCCGTCACGGTCACCACCTGTTCGCCGGCATGCACGCGGAAAGGGGCGGCATCGTCCCGCGCCACCACGAAGTAAGCCTCCCCCTGCAGGAACACCTCCCGCGCGCCGGCCGGGAATCGTTCGGGAAACCGCACCGACGACCGGGAGTTCACCCAGATCACCGTCCCGTCCGGCAGCTCCAGCTGGTACTCGCCCCCCTGGGGCACTTGCAGGGTGTGATAACGGGGCGCGCTATCCCCCTCCTCGCCCGTCGCGTCATAGCGCAAGCGGCCGGACGCCGTGTCGTTAACCAGCACGATACCATCCCCTTGCCACCTGTCGCGTGCCCCGTGCGCCTCCAGCGGCACCACCTCCCCGGAAGCCAGCAGCACCTCCGCCTTCGCCGATCCGGGGACGATATCCAGCCCCCCTCCCGACGGCTCCCGCGGCCACGACACCGACAACCACACCCCTGCCGCCACCACCGCCGCGCATCCCGCCACCCGCGCCGGCAGCAGCCACCGCCGACGCGCGCCACTCACGCTCCGCCACGCGCGCTCCACGTCATAGGCGTGCCCGCCCGTCCCGCGCATCGCCCGCCGGATCAGGAACTGCTCCTTCAACAGGGGAAAATCCTCTTCCCCGGGAGGATCGCCCCCGCCGCGCCACCAGCCGACGAGACGCTCCCACGTTTTCTCTGGAAAATGTACCATCTTTTTTTACTCGTTTACATAAAGACAACCAGGGGATAAAAAAGGGTAGGCCTCCAGCCGCGCGCCCGCGCCGCGAATAAAAGAAAAGGCCGCCGGGAATATCCCGACGGCCATTATTTTTGTCGCATCGACCAGGTGGTTAATACCCCCCCGTGATATCCCACACGAAGGCGCGGATACCGTTCTCCTCGTTAACGTGGTCGAGTTTCTCGATATATTTCAGGATAACGGGCACGACGTGGTCTTCGACAATCGTGAGGATCGCCGAGTTCTTTTCAGGCCACGTGTGGTTTCCCATACGCGGTTCGCCGCCGCGCGATCCCTTCCCGTTCACCAGCGGGAACTGCGTCCATCCCGTCACGTGGAGTTGTTCCAGGAGATAATCCACGCGGTCGGTAAGCGCCTGGTTGTAAGATATAAATACTGCTTTCATTGCTTGTTAGATTTTGGGTTTTTCTATCTCTTCGGGCGTGAATCCGGACATGAACTTAAACCGTTTTTGTTGGGACTTCTTTTTGTCCCGGCTGCCGCTTCTGTCCATGAGGGCGTAGACGACGGGGACGATAACCATGGTAATGATCGTGGAAAAGAGTAGCCCGCCGATAACGGAGATGCCCATCGGTTTCCAAGTCTCCGACCCCTCACCGCTGCTGATGGCCATAGGCAACATGCCGAGGATCATGGCAGCAGCCGTCATGAGGACGGGGCGCAACCTCGATCGGCTGGCAGTGGCGATGGCATCGTAAAGGCGGACGCCACGCTCGCGGGTAAGGTTAATAAAGTCGATGAGGAGGATACCGTTCTTGGTCACGATGCCGATCAGCATGATGGCGCCCAGCAGGGCGATCATACTCAGGGTAGTGTTGGTGATCAGCAGCGCGAGAATAACCCCGCTGAAGGCAAAAGGAATAGACAGCATGATAATAAACGGCATCTTGAAAGACTCAAATTCGGAAGCCATCACGATGTACACCAGCAGCAGCGAAAGCACGAGAAGAAGCATGAGGGATTGATTGGATTTCTGTTGCTCCTCGTAACTACCGCCGACGAAAAGGGCAATATCCCGCGGAATATCGTCGCTAATCTCGTTAATCACCGCCTGTGCAGCCCCGGCAATTTCGCCAAGAGCGGCGCCGCGGCTGGGCGTGATGCTGACCTTGACGATACGCAATTTATTCTTACGCTCGATATTGGGCGGCGACCAGTACTCCTCGATCCTCCCAAGCTCACCGACGCGCACGCGAGCGCCGAGGGGAGTAGTAATCTGGGTATTCTCCAGGGCGGTAATCGAATTACGCGCGCTCTCCTCGTGTCGGATAATAATATCATACTCCTCGCCCTCCTCCTTGTATTTGGTAGGCTTAAACCCGTAAACGCGGTTGCGCAGGGCGGTAGCCACCTGGGAAGTCGTGAGAGAATGTTGAGAAAGCTTATCCTGATCGAGGAAAAGTTGCAACTCAGGCTTATCATCATCGCGGCTAATATTAATATCCGCCGCGCCGGGAACCCCCTTCATGCGTTGCGCCACGGTAGCCGCCAGCTGATTAGTCGCCTCGAAATCGTGCCCGGTAATCTCTATATCCACGTTATTTCCCCCCATGCCGCCGAACCCGCTGCTGGTGGTAACGGTATAGAGAATCACCTCCGGGATAGCATCGAGATGCTCGCGAAGATCATCGGCAATAGCGAAAACGCTGCGGTCGCGCTCCCCGATATTCACGAGGCGCACGCGGACGTTGAGAATATTGCTCCCCGTCTTGTTAAAGAGCGAAGAAATACTCATATCCTCGTCCTCGCTACCGTAAGAAATATTAATCATGCGCACCTCCGGGTAAGTCGCGCGGATCATAGAATCTATCTTCAGGCCAAGCCTCTTCGTCTCCTCCACGCGTTGCCCGGTTTGCGCCTTGACGTAGATATTCAGGGAACTCTCGTCATTCTGCGGCATAAAATCGCTCTTGATAAAGCGGAAGAGAAACAGGGAAGCGACAATAATGGCAAGCGCCGACCCGATCACGACACTCTTGTGGCGCAACGACCAGCGAATAACCCGCTCGTACCAGGCATCCAGCGCCCCCAGCATCCTCGTGGTGATGGCGTAGAAACTGCGCTTTTCGCCATCCTCGCCCCCCACTTTTCTCAATCGCAGCATGATGGAGGAGAGCATCGGCGTCAGGGAAATCGCCGCCACGGTAGACGTCACCACGGTAATACAGATAATATACCCCAGCTGTTTAAAAATCACGCCGGTCATTCCCGTGACAAGCGTCAGGGGGAAGAAAACGGCGACAATCACCAGCGTCGTCGCGATCACGGAGAGCCACACCTCGTTGGTACCATACTTGGAAGCCTCTCGCGGCGAGCTACCCCGGTCGATATGCTTCGTAATATTCTCCAGCACCACGATCGCGTCGTCCACCACCAGCCCGATAGCGATAGAGAGCGACGACAGCGAAATAATATTCAGCGACTCGTTGGTAATAAACAAATAAATAAAAGCCACCACCAAAGAAATCGGTATCGTCAGCGCGATAATAAACGTCGCCCGCCACCGTCCCAGGAAGAAGAACACCACCAGCACCACGAAAACAAGCGCGTACGCCAGCGTCTCCGTGAGATTATCGATCGACTGCACCACGAACTCCGAATTATCATGCAACATCTCGATATGCACGTCAGCCGGCAGCTCCTTCATGATACTCTCCATCTCCCGTTTCACGTTAGCGGCAACGGCCACCGTGTTCGCGTCCGACTGCTTGGTAATATAAATAACGGCGCCCTGCGCGCGATTCACCAGCTGCTCCTGGGAAATATCCTTGATCGTATCCCGGACATTGGCCACGTCCCGGATAAAAACCGACTTCCCGTCGCTCGTGCCAATCACCAGATCCTTTATCCGCTCGCTATCATCAAACTCCCCCTCCACGCGCACCTGGTAACTCATCATCCCCATCTTCACGTTACCGGCGGGCAGGTCAAGATTCTCGGCAGCAATCACGTTACCGATCTGCTCCACGGTCAGGTTATAAGCCTCCAGCCGCCGCGGATCCAGATCCACGTAAACCACCCGCTTGGGCGCCCCGCCGACACCCACGGAAGCCACCCCGTCGATGCGGTTCAGCCGCGTAACCACCTTATCATCGATAATCTTATCGATACCCGGGTACGACACGTCCGCGTTCACCGTGTAAATAATAATCGGCATCATCGAGGTATTAAACTTGAACAGCGACGGACGCTCGGCATCATCCGGCAAATTGGGAATCGCCCGGTCAATCGCGTCCCGCACGTCATTCGCCGCCTCGTCAAGATTCACCTCCCACTCGAACTCCAGCGTCACCACGGAGAAATTATCGTAGGAATTGGAGGAGAGATTCTTCAGGTTCTCCACCGAGTTCAGCTGGTCTTCCAGTATCTTGGTAATATTCTCCTCGATATTGGCAGCATTGGCGCCGGGGTAGGTAGCCATCACCGACAAATAAGGAGGATCCATCTTGGGCAACTGATCAACGGGCAGTTGCACCAGCGAAAAAAGCCCCAGCACCATGACCCCGATAAAGATCATGATCGTGGTAATGGGTTTTTCGACTGCTGTGGTGTATATACTCATGGTTTCAAATTAAAAATATTAACGCGTGATCTCCAGCAACGAACCATCCACCAGCCGCGCCTGCCCGACGCACACCAGCTGATCGCCCCCCTTGATCTTATCAGAGATAATCTCCACCTGATCCTCGAAACGCTTGCCCAGCGTCACCTCCACGCGCCGCGCCCTCCCCTTCTCGTTCAGGAAAACGTAGCGCAGGTTAGACCCCTGCAACTTCAGGACAGACAACGCCGGCACGATAATCGCGTCGGCGCTCCCCACCAGGAAATTGATGGTACCGAACATCCCCGGGCGCAAGCTCCGATCCCCGTTAGGCAACTGCACCTCCACCGTGAACGTCCGCGAACCCTTGTCAATCGTCGGGTAAACGATACTCACCTTCCCCGCGTACACCCGACCGGGATAAACGGCCGCCCTCAGCTCCACGGGAATCCCCGCGCGCATCACCGGGAAATGCTCCTCCGTCATATTCACCAGCGCCTTCAGCGGATCAATCCGCTCCACGCGAACGATCGACGCCTTGGCAGCCCCGCCAGCCGGCGACCCGCTAAACATCTCCCCCGCCTCGAAATAACGCCCCGTGATCACCCCGTCGAACGGCGAAAGCAACCGCGTATTCTCACGCAAAAAGCGGACATTCGTCAGCGCCACGTCCCGTTGCGTCACGACCCCGTCATACGCCTGTCGCGAAATACTATTCGTCTCCAGCAGCGCCGCCGCCCGCTTGAACTCCGTCTCCAGGTTCTGCAACTGCACCTCGGCCTGCGCCAGCTGCGTCTTATCCATCTCCACCAGCACCTGCCCCGCCTTCACCCGATCGCCCACCTCCACCAGGATCCGCTCGATCCGCCCCGGCGAAGCGGGAGCGTAATAAACCTGCTCGTCGGCCTCGAGACTCGCCGTGTAATCAACACTACGGTTCACGTGCCTCGTGTCCAGCGTCATCACCTTCACGGGAATAGCCTTCTCCACGGCGCCCGTCCCCGTGTTCGTTTGTCCGGCACACCCGACCATCATGGCCGCTGCCGTTGTCGCTAAAAAAAGATACTTTGTCATTATCGTGTCGCTTTAAAGATTACGTGATTATTGATACAAAACGGAAAGGCGATTATACAACTTCTCCAGCTGCAACCACGCCTGTAACAGCGTCAACGCGGCGCTGGTATAATTATTCTCGGCCTGCAGGTACGTGCTATTCGCCTGCGTCAGCTCCATGCTCGACAGCGCCCCCAGCTCGTACTTACGCTTGTAACTCGCCAGCACGCGGCGCGCCACCTCGATATTCTCCCGTTGCAGCGCGTGATTCTCCACCGCGTTGCTCAGCTCCGAACGCAGCTGGCCATCCTGCAAGCGCAGCTGATCCTCCAGCAAACTCTTGTCCAGCAAACTTTGCTCCAGGGTAATCCGCGCTTGCGACACCTTCGACTGCCGTTGCAGCCCCGAAAAAATCGGGATCGACAAGCTCACCCCCGCCGTGTGATTCGGGCTCATATCCAGCTCCGGCTTCAGCAACTTGTAAGTATAAGAATACTGCCCCGCCAGCGTCGGCGCGTAGCTCCACTTCTCCACCTGCAGCAACTTGCGATTGATACTCGTCTGCGTGCTCACCAGGCGAAACTGCAAATTATTCTCCGGGTCAAACGCGTCAGCGGCCGACAACCCCCGCGTCGACGGCGCCAGCAGCCCCGCCAAATCATCGCCCAGCGCCAGCGGGGCGCCATCCTCCAGCCCCATCTGCAACCGCAACAAGTTCACCGCCAGGTCAAGCGTCCGTTGCATCGACAACCTCGCGTTCTTCAGCTGCCCCACGGTAATCGAAATCTGGTCGACATCCGTCTCCTCCACCACGCCCGCCGCGAACATATCCCGCGTGTGCTCGAACGTCTGGTTCATGAACGTCAGATTCTGGTCGACAATCTCCAACATCCGCCTCGTCACCAGGATATTGTAATACGAATTACACACGTTCTCCACCACCTCCTGCGTCGTCAGCTCCACCTGCTGGCTGGCCAGCTGCTTGGCGATCTTGCTCGCCTGGATGCCGGCAATCCACTGACCGCTAAACAACAACTGCTGCAGCGTCAGCTTGGCGTTCGACTGATCCTTCATCTTGATCTGCATGGACGAGCCGAAACTCATCTCGTGATTAAAATTGGTAGCGTAATCCACCGTCCCGTTCACCTGCGGCAGCCCCTGGGCGATGGCCTCGCGCACCTTTTGGCGAAAGAGTTCGATATTCATCGTCGACGATTGCAATTGTTTGTTGTGTTCGACGGCGAAAACGACCGCCTCGCGCAACGAAAAGAGGCGAGGCGCCTCCTGCGCGCGGGACATCCAGGGGACGAAAAACGCGGCCGCGAGTACAAAAATTCCTTTTTTCATGTTTCCGTTATAATTAAATTTTAAAATCAGGTGTTTGCGGGTGTATTGTCCTCGCGAAATATCGCGTTGTGAAGGAAAATTCACGGACAGCGGTTGGCAGACAAATCCCGTGCCAAATTCCAGAAAACCGCACCGGGACGCCCGCCATCCGGCCTTTTTCCGCGCGCACCCCGATGATGACGCCGGTAAACACGTAGGGGCGCACCTGCGTGTGCGCCC
>JAIRXZ010000209.1 GCA_031267995.1 Odoribacteraceae bacterium
TTGATTTCGGTCGGGAGGATGTCGATGGTGTTTTCGAGGGTGTTTTCGCGGGGGGCGGCGGGGGTGATGACGGGCGGCGGGACGGGGGCGGATGTTTGGAGGGTTTGGGCGGCGAGGGCGGCGAGTTCGTCGACGAGGTCGATGGTTTTGACGCGGAATTTGTCGCTGCCGCGGAGGAGTTTGTCGCGTTTTTTGTCGTAGGCGTGCTGGTCGGTGATCCATTCTTCGGCGGTGTATCGTGTTTTCGTTTCTTCGCCGTAGGTGTAGCGTACGCGCGTGATTTCGAGTTGACATTCGCCCGGTTTGCAGGTGTATGTGGCCTGGTAGTCGACGAGGGCGCGGTCGAGGACGAGGGCTTTTTGGGTGAAGACGAGGTATTCGTTTCCGCGGCAGATGATGACGCCTTCGTCGTTGTTGGTGTAGAGGGTGGATCCGTTGGTTTCTTCGCCGGCGCTGAAGCGTTCGTTGGTCATTTTTTGGAGGCGGGTGTAGATTTCGCCGGGGGCGAGGGCTGGCGCCGGGATGACGCGGGTGAAGGTGACGCGGCTGTCGACGAGGGGGACGGCGCCCTGGAGGTATTTGGCGGGTGTTTGCGCCGCTAATGCCCACGGGCAGAGGCACAGGATGGTGAGGAGTGTTTTCATGGCGTGTTTGGGTTTTGATGTTTCGAGGCCAAATGTAGGTATTTTTCGCGGATGGTGGAGGGGGTGTTTTTGGCCGGGGCGACGGGGGTTATTTGTTGTCGAGGCGCTGGCGGAGGAGGCGGAGTCCGCGGGAGAGCTGGGTTTTGACGGTGTTGACGGAGACGTGCATTTCGGCGGCGACGTCTTTGTATTTCCGGTCGTTGACGCAGATGGCGGTGAAGACGAGGCGGGCTTTTTCGGGGAGGTTGTTGATGGCTTCGATGAGGCGGTCGGCGCGGGTGTCTGTTTCTGATTCGGGCTGGAAGATGGTTTCTGTTTCTTCGGTGATGGTGTTGATGTCGATGGTGTTGTCGCGCGGTCGTCGGAGTTTGTCGATGCAGGCGTTGTGTACCATTTGGTAGAGGTAGGCGCGGGTGGTGGCTTCGGGGCGTTTTTCGATGGTTTCCCACCATTTGACGAAGGCGTCTTGCACCATGTCCTCGGCCTCTGCCAGGTCGCTCACGAATTTCGCGGCGTAGAGGCAGAGTGGTTCGTAGTGTTTGTCAAAAAACTCTTTGAAAAGTGTATCTTTTTTCGTTGTCACGCCCGTCTCTTACTGTTGTTATTTGTCGCGAAGGTATGTATTTTTATCGAAACGCGCCACGGGCGGCTGGGCGTTTGGTGCGAAACGGGGATGGGGGAGGGGTGTTCTTGTCGTTTCGGGTGAAGGTGTCAGTGTTTTTCCTCTTTTTTCATGGCTTTTTCTCGTTCTACGTCGGCACGCGATTTACTTTGGGTGACGAGGTATACGCCGGCGAATATGAGGATGGTGGCCACGGGTTTGTCCCAGGTGAGGATGCTTTGGCCGATGATGATGGCGGCGATGCCGGCGACGATGGGCTGGAGGTAGTTGTACATGCTGATGGTGGTGGGGCGTATGCGTTTCAGGGCGACGGGGATGAGGAGGTAGGCGAGGAAGGTGGCGCCGGCGAGGACGTAGAGGAGGGAGAGGATGGCCGTCCAGGTGGCTTCGGCGGAGAGGATGGGGGCTTTGTCGAGCTCGCCGATGCTGAAGGGGAGGAGCATGGCCGCGGCGAAGAGGAACATCCATTTCATGAGGGTGACGGGGCTGTAGCGCTGGGCGACGGGGCGGGAGATGACGAGGTAGATGCAGTAGGAGACGACGCTGAGGAGGCAAAAGAGGTTGCCGGCGAGGGATGCTCCTTCGTCGCCGCCATGGGTGGTGGCGGATTGCCAGATGATGAGGAGCGCGCCGCTGGCGCCAACGAGGACGCCTCCGGCTTTTTTCCAGGTGATGGGTTCGCGGAGGATGACGGCGGCGATGAGCATGACGAGCATGGGGTTGAGGGTGGCGATGAGGCCGGCGTCGATGGGGGAGGTGCGTTCCAGGCCGAAGACGAAGAATGTTTGGTTGACGGCGATGCCGAGGAGGGCGCAGATGAAGAGGATGAGCATGTCGCCGCCGGTTACGCGCTCGCGCTTGACGAAGAGGGAGAGTGTCCAGAAGGCGGCGGCGCCAAAGGCCATGCGGGCGAAGGTGAGGCCGGCGGGGGAGATCCAGTCGGAGAGCAGTGTCTTGGATATGGAGATGTTGAGGCCAAAGAGGATGTTCGTGACGAAGATCGCCGCGTGGCCGTGCCATTTTTCTTTTGTCATGCTTTTTTTATTGCGAACCGATGCCGGTTGTACGGTTGGTCGCGGCTAATGTTGCCGGGGGGTGGCGATGAGGCGTGGTGGCGTTGCCGGCTGGGTGTATTGCAGGGTGGTGTCGTCGGCTTCCAGGGTGCGGGTGGAGCGGGTGCCGCTGATCTCCTCCAGGGCGATTTTGAGGAGTGGCTCCGAGGGGTTGCCGAGGTCGGAGGCGTCCTGGTAGACAGCGTTAGTGGAGTAGCCGCGGTAGGGTGGGATGCCCCCGGCGACGCTCGCTCTGTTTTTGTTTTCGTAGCTCATGGTGATGAGGTAGGCGCCTTTGTCCTCCGTGTCGTCGTCGGGGGAGAAGACGCTGCCCCCGGTGTTTTTTCCGGTGGTGGCGTCGCCGATGGTGTAGACGTTCATGTGCGGCTGCAGGCCGGAGATGATGACTTCCGAGGCGGAGGCGGTGTTTTGCGAGGTCAACACCCACAGGCGGGAGAGGTTGAGGCGCGCCGAGGAGGGTACCTGGTCGTCGAAGCGCTCGGCGGATTCGTTTTTGTATATTTTCTGGTATTCTTCGTTCCAGGTCTTGTATATGAGGACGTCTTTCTGGCTCACGGCCGCGTCGGGGGCGATGAGCGAG
>JAIRXZ010000216.1 GCA_031267995.1 Odoribacteraceae bacterium
CGTCAGGACGACTCGCCCTTCCCGGTCGGCAGCCGCGCCGATGGGACTGTTCTTCACCTTCACCGTGGCGCCGGGCAGCGGCAGGCCATCCTTGTCCACCACCCGTCCCTCGATGCGCGTGGGAACCTCCTCCCCGCGCGTGATCAGCACCTGGCGCTCGACCACCTTGTAGGAGAGACCCGTGGACGCGAATAACCGCGCCAGCAACTCGTCGAGCGTCACCCCCTCCACCTTCAGGCTCACGCGACGCCGCAACATGCCCGCCACGCTCTCCGAAAAGAGGAAAGCGCGACCACTCCCCGCTTCAATGGCCGGGAGAATGTCGGAAATAAACTCGTCCTGGAAGTCAAACGTGAAACGCCCCGCGTCCTGCGACCACGCCGGAGGGGTGACGAATGACAGCCAGATCATGCAAAGAATTGTCATCTTTTTCATACCGTTCATGTCTATGTTTGGTGTTATAAATTTTTAAATCACCGCTCGTCGAGCGTCACCACCACCGCCTGTTCCCGCACCCGGTAGCGGAGCGGGGCAATTACCGTGATGTTGTCCAGCACCGTCGACAGGTCGTCGAACAGCACCAGCTTTCCCGTCAGCCGCGTACCGCCCGCGCCTTCATACTCGATGGGCACGCCATAATAGCGCGACAGGGAGTTGAGCACGTCCGGCAGCGGACGACCCGTGAATTGCAGCACGCCGTCCTTCCACGAGACGTATTCCGCCACGTTCACCTGCTCGACGCGCGCCCGACCGCCCGATAGCGCGAAACGCTCCGACGGCTCCAGCGTCACCGGGAAGCCGGCGGGCAAGGCCACCGATACCGATCCATCTACCAGCACCACCGATTGCTCGTCGTCGTCCGGGTAGGCCGTGACATTGAACCGCGTCCCCAGCACGCTCACCGAGAACAGGGGCGCGTGCAGCACGAACGGCCGACCCGTGTCGCGAACCACGCGGAGGTATACCTCCCCGCTCGCCCGGATTTCCCGACGATCCCCGGCAAAGGAGGCCGGAAATTCAACCGTCGACCGGGCGTTTACCCAGGCCACGCTCCCGTCGGGCAGCACCAGCGACGCGTGACGACCCTCCGGGACTACCAGCCGGCTGACGGGCGATTCCCCGGCTACCGCCACCAGCAACGGGCGATCCCGCCCCTCGTCCCGCACCGTCACCCGCCCGGCGGAGTCGCAAGCTACCACCGCGTTGCTCGCCAGCTCCACTACCCGCGCGTCGGCCAGCACCAGGCGGATTTTCCGCTCGCGCGCACGGGCGACCATCTCTTCCAGGCCGTTACCCTGCCGCTCCCCGGCGAGGAGCAAGGCGAGGAATAACGATACCAGCACGCAGGCCGCCGTCGATATTCCCCACGCCAGCCTCACCCGTCGACGCCGCGTCACCGAACGCGCCAGTCGCGCGCGCGCTTGCCGGGTCTCGTCGCCCGTTAACGCGACGGGGTTGAAGCGCGCGGAGGATACCACGCGCGTGGCCGCGTCAATTTCTGCCTGCTTGTCGGGATGCTCCTCCAGGAATTTTTCCCAGAAGGCCGCTGCCGCGGGATCGCCCATGATTCGCCAGTCCAGGAACAGGTTGTCCGTGGAGAACATGGCCGCGTCGTAGTTCTCGTATTTTTTATTCATACCACCAAGACAACGTGATGGCGTTTTTGTCCCCACCGGGGAGCGAGAAAGTTGAAAAATGTCCGCGCCTCTCCCCTACCGGTTCACCGGCGCTTCCGATGCCGCGAGATGCTCCCGGTTTCACGCGAGATGCTCGCCATATCATTCCATATGGAGTTCATCTCATTCCATATGGAGTTCATCTCATTCCATATGAACTTCATCTCACTCCATATGGAGTTCATCTCATTCCATATGGAGTTCATCTCACTCCATATGAACTTCATCTCACTCCATATGAACTTCATCTCACTCCATATGGACTTCATCTCACTCCATATGAACTTCATCTCACTCCATATGGACTTCATCTCATTCCATATGGACTTCATCTCACTCCATATGGACTTCATCTCACTCCATATGGACTTCATCTCACTCCATATGACTTCCATCTCGTGTGAGATCGGGAGTATATCGTGTGATATCGGGAGCATCCTGCGTGAGATCGCGAACATCCCGCGTGAGATAAAATTGACAAAACACGCGCCCGAAAGCGGGAGACGTGCCGGCCCCCTCAGATCACGTGAAAGAGGACGGCCAGCAGCGGGTAGCGCTCCCTGATGGTGATGATGGCGCGGGAAATGAGCTTCCGGGCGCCGTGCGGCGAGAGATTCAGGAGAGCGGCGATCTCCTCGTAATCAAATTCCTGGACAAAGCGCAGGTATATCGCCTCGCGCTGGCGGGCGGTCAGCTCGGCCAGGTAGCGTTCGATCTCGCGGGCGACGCGGGCGCGCTCCTCCTCCTCGATCAGCTCGTCGACGACGGAGACGTTGATCGAAAACTCGAAGTCGCGGGAGTCGATCCCCACCTCCCGGTTGCCGGACTTCCGGCTATTGATCAGGTGATTGCGCAACGCCCGGAAAAGATAAGGCTTCACCTCCCGCACGCCGCCCAGCAGCGAGGGACGGGCGTACAACCGGTAAAAGGTGTCGTGAATGGCATCCTTCAGCGTCTCCCGGTCGAAGCCCAAGCCCGTCCCGTAGGAGAGCAGCGCGTCCGCGTAGCGCGTGTAGACGCCGGAGAAAGCCTCCCGCTCTCCTCGCGTGAAGGCCTCCCACAGCGCCCGTTCCTCGTCGCTCGAATGTTGATGCCTGAATCGTGTCATGTGTTGGTTGATCGTCCCGGTTGGCGCGGGAATTTACACGTTTTCGTTTATGCAACCCGCCCGGCGCGGCACGCGGTTGCCCTCCCGTCCCCGCGCGGTGGGGGTGACGGGGGAGGATTACCGCACGCGGATGGTGACGGAGCCGCGGACGTCGGTGGACGAGGAGGCGCAGTGGAGCGTGAAGTCGTCCGGTTCGACGAGCCAGGCGCTGGAGCGGTCGTCGAAGAAGGCCAGGCTGTTCACGGGGATGGCGATGGTGGCGGTCGACCGCTCGCCGGGCAAGAGGGTGATCTTGCAGAATCCTTTCAGCTCCTTGACGGGGCGCGGGAGGGAGGGGGCGCGCTGCGAGACGTAGACCTGGACGGTTTCGGCGCCGGCAACGCGACCGGTGTTGGCGAGCGGGAGGGAGAGGCGGATGGTGTCGCCGCACGCGTACTCGCGCTTGTCCGTGGTGGCCTTGCCGTAGCGGAAGGTGGTGTAGGAGAGGCCGTGACCGAAGGGGAAGAGGGCGGGAATGCCGCGCGTGTCGTGCCAGCGGTAGCCGACGAGGATGCCCTCGAGGTATTGCTGCCGACCGTCCCGACCGGGGTAGGACTCCGCGCCGAAGGATATGGCGCCATTGTCCTCCAGGCGCGCGGGGATGCTGAAGGGGAGCTTGCCGGAGGGGTTGACGTTGCCGCTGATGACGCCGGCGATAGCCCCGCCCGCTTCCGATCCGAGGTACCACGACTGTATCACGCCGCGGGCGCGGGGCAGCCAGGGCATGGCCACGGCGTTGCCGCTGACGATGATGATGACCGTCCGGCGGTTGGCGGCGAGCAGGGCGGCGATGAGGGTGTCCTGGCCGAAGGGGAGGTTGTAGGAGAGGCGGTCGGCGCCCTCGCTGTCCTGCCGGTGGTTTTTGTTGAGGCCGCCGAAGAATAGCACGGCGTCGGCGTCGCGAGCCAGCGCCACGGCTGCCGCGCGGAGGGAGTCGGCGGGGAGGGGCGAGGGGTTTTCGCGCTCGTAGGCGGGGCGGCCGCTGGCGTACCCGGCGGAGTGGGTGACGTTGGCCGGCCCGTAGAGGGCGCGCAGCGCTTCCAGCGGCGAGGTTTCGCGCTTGACTTTCAGCTCGGAGGAGCCGCCGCCGGTGGTCAACGAGCGGGTGGCGTTTTCGCCGATGACGGCGATCTTGATGCCCGGCGCGAGCGGGAGGATGCCGTCGTTTTTCAGGAGGACGATGCCTTGTTCGGCCACGCGGCGCGCCACGTCGGCATGTTCGGCGGTGGCGAGGGCGCCCCAGGGGCGGTTTCTATTCATGGTGGTACGGAGGTGGAGGCGGAGGATACGGCGCACCTTGTCGTCCAGCGAGGTGACGGGGAGCTGGCCGTCGAGGAGCATCTGGAGGTAGGGGCGCGCCAGGTGGTAGTCGGCGTACGGGGCGGAGGTGCCCATCTCCACGTCGAGGCCGTCGAGGGCTGCCTGGCGGGTGTCGTGGGTGCTTCCCCAGTCGCTGACGAGGATGCCGTCGAAGCCCCACTCGCCCTTGAGGATGTCGTTGACGAGCAGGTGGTGGTGGGTGCAGTGCTGGCCGCGGAATTTGTTGTATGATCCCATGACCGCCCAGGCTCCCCCCTCGCGGACGCCGGCGTGGAAGGCGGGGAGGTATATTTCGCGGAGGGCGCGGTCGTCGGCCTGCACGTCGATGTCGGAGCGACGGGTCTCCTGGTTGTTGAGGGCAAAGTGTTTGAGGCAGGCGGCCACGCCGTTGCGTTGCACCCCTTGGACGTAAGGGACTACCATGACGGAGGCGAGGTGGGGATCTTCGCCCATGTACTCGAAGTTGCGCCCGTTGAGGGGCACGCGGTAGATGTTGAGGCCGGGGCCGAGGATGACGTCCTTCCGCCGGTAGCGCGCCTCTTGGCCGAGGGCGTCGCCGTATTCGAGGGCGAGCGAGGGGTTGAAGGTGGCGGCCAGACAGGTGAGGGCGGGGAAGGCGGTGCAGGAGTCGTTTGTCCAACCGGCTTGTGCCCAGGAGTTCCAGGCGATTTCCGCGCGGACGCCGTGGGGGCCGTCGCTCATCCACAGTTCGGGGATGCCCAGGCGGGGGACGCCGGGGGCGCTGAATTTCGATTGGGCGTGTACCATCGCTACCTTTTCGTCGATGGTGAGGCGCGCGAGGGCGTCTTCCACGCGCTGTTCCAGGGGGAGCGCGTCGTCGAGGTAGGCGGGGATGGTTTGCTGTGCCCGCGTGGCCAACAGGAGGAGGAGGCAGCAGAGGGCGGTGAGGGTTGTTTTCTTCATATCGTCGCTTTTAGTGGCTTATAAGTTTCGTGTAATATTTGGTAAAAGTTATCGCCGCGGAACAACCCGAAGGGCTGAATTTTCATAACCGCAGGTAAGCGAAGCGTAGCCTGCGGTAGTTATCGCCCCGTCTTCTGCCTGAAAGGCAGGACAAATGTCCTGCCTTTCAGGCAGAAGTTGAGAGTTCGCTTCCCGCCGGTCGTTGACCGGCGGTTATGCAAATCCGGCTTTTCAAGCCGTTTGGTTCCGGCTTGTCCGGGTTGTGCTTTTTATTTCGTGGCCAAAGATAATGATCGAACGGGAGATTCGGCGCGTTCCCGGTGATTTATTGTTGGAAGGTGGGGCGGGTGAGGCGGCGATGATCGGCCAGGAGCGCGGGGAGTAGCCCCGGATGGCTGGCGCGCGAGGGGCAGATGTCGATGCCGCCGCGGCGCGTGTAGAGGCAGGTGACGGCGAGTTCGCGGGGGGCGAAGGCGTCGTGGAGGCGTTTGTATATGGTTTCGCAGATCTCCTCGTGGAAGTGGTTTTCGGCGCGGAGGGAGACGATGTAGCGCAGCAGGGAGAGGGGGGACGGGAGGCGCGAGGCGGTCAGGCGGACAAAGAGCGATCCCCAGTCGGGTTGGCCGGTGATCTTGCAGTTGCTGCGCAGGAGGTGGGTGCGGGCGCGGAGGGAGCCGCCGGGACGGGGGGCATCCAGCAGCAGGTCGGGGCACTCGCGGTAGAGGGTGAAGGGGGTGCGCGCGACGTTTCTTTCGAGCAGGCGATAGTCGTCGCCGAAGTCGAAGGGGAGCGGCGCACGCGGCGGGCGGGTGAAGAGGGCGAGGCGGACGGGGGATTGTAACGCCCCGGAGATGTCCTCCCGCGCGGCGCTGAGGAAGAGGGGGATGCCCTCCCGCGGGGTGTCGCCGAAGGGTTCCATGTTGAGGGAGTTCAGGTAGAGCTTGAGGGATTTGCTTTCGATGATCAGGGGGGTGTCGGCGGGGTAGACGATCTTGAGTATCCCGTTGACGGGCAGGCCGCGGGCGGTGATGAACCCGGCTTCGCGGGCGTGCCAGGCGTCGAAGCCGCGGAAAAGCGCCGGGGCGATGCCGAGGGCGCGGCGGTTCTCCTGCCGTTCGACGACGCGGAGCAGGAGCGGGTCGCGGCGCGTGGGGTACTCCACCCGGCGACCGAGGAGCGGGCTGTTGTCCACCGGTCAGAAGTTCTGCATGTTGTACAACCGGGAGTAGTGCCCGCCGGCGGCCAGCAGCTCCTCGTGTTTTCCCCGTTCGACGATGCGCCCCTCGTGAAAGACGCAGATCAGGTCGGCCGACCGGACGGTGGAGAGGCGGTGGGCAATCACGATGGAGGTGCGGTTGCGCATCAGTTTGTCGAGGGCGTCCTGGACGAGTTTTTCCGACTCCGTGTCCAGCGCCGACGTTGCCTCGTCGAGGATCATGATGGGCGGGTTTTTCAGCACGGCGCGGGCGATGCTGAGGCGTTGGCGCTGGCCGCCACTGAGTTTGCCGCCGCGGTCGCCGATGGGGGTTTCGTAGCCATGTTCCGTCTGGAGGATGAAGTCGTGGGCATTGGCGATGCGCGCGGCCTGCTCGATCTCCTCGCGGGTGGCGTTTTCTTTCCCGAAGGCGATGTTGTTATATATGGTGTCGTTGAAGAGGATAGGGTCTTGATTCACGTTGCCGATCAGCTCCCAGAGGTCGGCAAAGGGCAGCTCCTTGATGTTGACGCCATCGACGCGGATCTCGCCGGCGGTAACGTCGTAGAAACGCGGCAGGAGGTCGACAAAAGTGCTTTTCCCCGACCCCGACTGCCCGACGAGGGCGACGGTTATCCCCCTGGGAATGTGGAGCGACACCTCCTTCAGCACCGGCATCCCCTCCGTGTAGGCGAAGCTGACGCGGTCGTACTCGATAGCCCGGCTGAACCCCTCCAGCCGCGTGGGGCGCGAGGGTTCGCGGATCGACGACTCCGCGCGCAGGATTTCGTCCACGCGATCCATGGCCGCCAGCCCCTTGCGCACGCTGTAATAGGCGTTGGTGAGGTTCTTCGCCGGGTTGATGATCGTGTAAAAGAGGCCGATATAGGTGATGAACACCGGCCCCGTCAGGCTGCCGGAGCCGCTGATGATGAGGCTGCCGCCGTACCAGAGGATCACCACGATGATGGCCGTGCCGATAAACTCGCTCAGCGGGTGGGCGAGCGAGCGTCGCCGCATCAACCGGTTTTGCACGCGGCGGTAGGCCTCGTTTTCGCGGGCAAATTTCTCGTTCATGCGCCGCCCGGCGTTGAACGCCTTGATCACGCGCAGGCCGGAGAGGGTCTCCTCCATGAGCGAGAGGACGTCCCCCATCTTGTCCTGCCCGGCACGGGAATCGCGCTTCAAACTCTTGCCGATCCACCCGATCAAAAAGCCCATCAACGGGAAAAGCACGAGCACGAAAAGCGTTAACTCCCAACTCATAAACAGCATACCGGCCAGCGTCACCAGGATAATCAGCGGGCTTTGAAAGATCATCTCCAGCGAACTCATCACGGAGACCTCCACCTCCTGCACGTCGCCCGTGGCCCGCGCGATGACGTCCCCCTTGCGCTCCTCCGAGAAAAAGGGCAGCGGCAGCGACACGATCTTCGCGTAAATATCGCGGCGGATATCCCGCACCACCCCGTTGCGGATGGAGATCATCTCGTAGGCAGCCAGATAGGCGAAGCCCGTCTTCAGCGCCGTGGCGATGATGGCCACCAGCCCCACGAAAAGCAACGTGGCGCCGGCGCCGCGCGTTTCGTACACGCGGGAGACGTGGTAATTGAAGATTTGCTTGATACTCTGCACGTCCCACTCGAAGGGCACCCGCTCCGCCTGCACCGACCCGCCGCCAAAGAGCAGCTCCAGGATCGGGATCAGCATCGTGATGGCAAACACGCCAAAAAGAGCGTGCAGCAAATTAAAGAGCACGCTCCTGGCCAGGTGGAACTTGTAGGGGGGGATAAATCGCTTGAAAATCAGCCAAAGATCTCGCATCGTCGTCTAAATACCCGTGTAGTTTGACGGCGCGATACCCTTCAGCTCCTCCTTCAGCGCGTCGGGCGCGTCCAGGGCGTCGATAAACTCCGCGAGCGAGGCGCGCGTAACCCTGGAGTTCGTGCGCGTCAGCGCTTTCAGCGCCTCGTAGGGATTCGGGAAACCCTCGCGCCGCAGCACGGTCTGGATCCCCTCGGCCACCACCGCCCAGTTTTCCTCGAGGTCAAGCTCGATGGCCGGCTGGTGGACAATCAACTTTTCCAGCCCCTTGAGGGTAGATTTGAAAGCGATCACCGTGTGCGCCAGCGGCACGCCGACGTTGCGCAGCACGGTAGAATCGGTCAGGTCGCGTTGCAGGCGCGACACCGGCAGCTTGTTCGCCAAATGCTCCAGCAAAGCGTTGGCGATGCCGATATTCCCCTCGGAGTTCTCGAAATCAATGGGATTCACCTTGTGCGGCATGGCGGACGAGCCAACCTCCCCGGCCTTGATCCGCTGCTTGAAATAGCCCATCGACACGTAAGTCCACAGGTCGCGATTGAGGTCGAGCACGATCGTGTTCACCCGCCGCAGGTTATCGCAGATGGCCGCGAAGTTGTCATAATTAGAAATTTGCGTGGTATACTGCTCCCGTTCGATTTGCAACTTCTCCGTCAGGAACCGGTTGGCGAAAGCCACCCAATCCACGTCGGGATACGCCACCCGGTGGGCGTTAAAATTCCCCGTGGCGCCCCCGAACTTCCCGGAGCAGGCCACCTTTTTCAGCAGCTCCAGCTGGCGGCTCACGCGGTAGGCAAACACCTTCATCTCCTTCCCCAGTCGCGTGGGCGACGCCGGCTGCCCGTGCGTCCGCGCCAGCATCGGGATATCGCGCCACTCCTCGGCCAACCCCTCCAGGCGCGCCAGCAACTCGTTGACCAGCGGGTAATAAACCCCGTTCACCGCGTCGCGGAACGAGCAGGGGACGGCCGTGTTATTCACGTCCTGCGACGTCAGCCCGAAGTGGATAAACTCCTTGTAATCGGCCAGCCCCAGGGCGTCAAACCGCTCCTTGAGGAAATACTCCACCGCCTTCACGTCGTGATTGGTCGTCTGCTCGATCTTCTTCACCCGCCCGGCATCCGCCACCGTGAAATGCAGGTAAATATCCCGCAACTGGGGGATGGCCGACAACGGCAACCCCGCCAGCGGCGGCAACGGCAACTCGGCCAGCGCGATAAAATACTCCACCTCTACCATCACCCGGTAGCGGATCAACGCCCCCTCCGAAAAATAACGCGCCAACCGCGCCACCTTATCCCGGTAGCGCCCGTCAACGGGGGATATAGCTGAAAGTGCTTGCATGATATTCGTTTTATGTTCTCGCGAATGTAAGCGATAAAAGCGGAAATCCCGCGAGGCGA
The DNA here is from genome assembly GCA_031267995.1 of Odoribacteraceae bacterium. Taxonomy (GTDB): domain Bacteria; phylum Bacteroidota; class Bacteroidia; order Bacteroidales; family Marinifilaceae; genus JAIRKS01. The sequence continues at coordinate 9,490 of JAIRXZ010000216.1, forward strand.
CGCCAAAAAAGGGGCTGCATCACCCCTTCCCCGTCGAGCAGCGATCGCACAACCCCTTGAGCACGAAGTTCACCGCCTCCGGTCGGAACCCCGGCGGCAGCTGCACGGCCGGGATCGCCACCTCCTCCAGGCAGCACGTGCGCCCGCAGCGCCGACAGTGAAAATGAACGTGCAAATCGGACAGGCAACAACTGCAATCGCTGCCGCAGACGGAATACTTGATGGATCCCGACCCGTCGTCGATGCTGTGGATCAACAGTTTTTCGTGAAACAGGCGGATCGTCCGCGAAAGCGTCGACTTGTCCACGCTCTCCAGCGCCTCCTCCATATCGGCCAGGCTAAACGCCTGCGGGTGACCCAGCATGGCGCGGAACACCAGCAGGCGCACGGCCGTCACGCGAATATCGCGCTCCTCCAGTCTCTTTTCGAGATCCTCCATGCCTCAACCGATGGCGCGCGCCAGGTCAGCAAAAAGATCATCCGCCGCCTCCAGCCCCACCGACAGGCGGATAGTCTCCTGGTGCACGTCCATTTGCCGCCGGGTATCCTCCGTGAAAGTGCCGAAGATCGTGCTCGCCGGGTGAATCGCCAGCGTCTTGTTATCAAACAGGTTCGTCGCCCTGCGGATCACCTGCAAGCGATTGATCAGGCGGAAGCAAGCCTCCCGCGACGCCAGGTCGAACGTGAACATCGCGCCCGGGAACTCCCCGAACTGCGCCAACGACACGTCGTGACACGGGTGCCCCGGCAGTCCGGGATAATTGACCGACACCACCCCCTCCAGCCCCGCCACGCGCCCGGCCAGATCGCGGCACGTCCGGGTAGCGCGCTGGTACCGCAACTCCAGCGTTTCCAGACCGTTGATCTGCATCTGGGCGACATACGGCGTCATGCAGGCGCCCAGGTTGCGATGAATCTCCCGCCGCACCTTCGCGGAAAAAGCGCTGACGGGAAACTGCCCCACCAGCGGGCGCAACTTCGCCGACTGCCGCCAGTCAAACGTATCGTGATCAAGCAACAAGCCGCCCAGCGAGGTAGCCCCTCCCGAAATATACTTCGTCGACGACACCACCTCCACGTCCACGCCAAACTCCGCCGCGCGGAAAGCGGTAAACGGGATCACCGTCGTGTCCGCCACCAGCGGCGTCCCCGCGCGATGGCAAATCTCCGAAAGCGCCTTCAGGTCAACCACCTCCATCTGCGGGTTGGTAATCACCTCCAGGAAAACGGCGCACGTGTTCTCGTCCACCAGCCGCTCCACCTCCGCCGGGTTGGTCAGGTCGCAAAACCTCGGCTCCACGCCAAACTCGGCCAGCGTGTAGGCGATGAGCGAGAAGGTATTACCAAACAGGTGCGGCGACGTCACGATGTTTCCCCCGGCGCGTCCCACGGCCACCAGCGCGTTGGCGATAGCGGCCATCCCGGAGTTGAAGGAGATCACCTCGGCCGCGCCCGACGCCGCTTTCACGCGTTGTTCAAAGTATTGCACCGTCGGGTTGGTGATGCGCGAGTAGACGTGTTCGGGCGACTTCCCGGTGAATGCCAGCTCCATTTGTTCGGCCGTGTCAAACTCGTAGGCCACAGAGTGATACACCGGCATGTTGAGCGCCCCGTGCGGATCGGCCACCGGATAAGGCACGTGCAGTATTTCCGTTTCTGTTTTCATGATAATTTTTTTAAAGATGCCGGCAAAGTTAAAAGATTTTCCCGGTAAAACGCGCCCGGCGGGATTTTAAACGAGGACAGGGGACGAGAGGACGATTACAACGAGGGGTGATGACAACGAGGAGCATGCCGAAAGGGTACACACGCGGGAAAGGGCGCACCCGCGTGTGCGCCCTTTCCCGCCCAATGACAACACCGATAAATCTGTAGGGGCGAATAATTATTCGCCCTCACCACCTGTAAAGCAAACACGTCGCGGGCGCACACGCGGGGAAGGGCGAATAATTATTCGCCCCTACAACATTCTCCAACGATAACAATAACGCTGTAGGGGCGCACCTCCGTGTGCGCCCTTCCCCGCGTGTGCACCCCCGACGATAACGCCGGTAAACACATCGAGGGCGCACCCGCGGGTGCGCCCCTACAACATACCACAACGATAACAATAATGCTGTAGGGGCGACCCTTGCGGTCGCCCTTCCCGCGTGTGTACCCCGATACAATATTGGTATACACGTACGCGTCATCGCGGGCGACCGCAAGGGTCGCCCCTACAGCATACTCCAATAACCCTGGCTTCGACAAGCTCAGCCACCGCGGCTATTACGGTGGCTGAGCCT
>JAIRXZ010000087.1 GCA_031267995.1 Odoribacteraceae bacterium
CTTCGCCCCAACGTCCATCGTGGATGTATGGTCGAAAACGCTGTAGGGGCGAAAAATCTTTCGCCCTCGCGGCCTGCCGCGTGAGTTCCTGCCGCTTCTCGATGGGTTCCTATTGCTTCCGTGCAGGTTCCTCCTGCTTTCCGACGGGGTGCTCTCGCTCCCCTGCAGGTTCCTCCTGCTTTCCGACGGGGTGCTCCTGCTTCCCGGCAGGTGGCTTCCGTCCACGGGCGGGCGAGGGTTTTTCTCGTCCCGGCGAGGGGTTTTCTCGTCCTGGCGGGGTTTGCCGGATTTATCCTCGCGCGGGACGGGCTTTATTCCAGGAAATCACGCTCATCCGGCGGGGAGGCGTCGATTTTTTCCCCCTCGTCGCGGGAACTTTTCCGGCCGGTGGACGCATATAGGTTGAAACGTTTTTTTCATACAGGCGAGAGAGGCTGCCCCGACGGGGTAGTCTCTTTTTTCGTGTCGTGCCGGGGGAAATCCGGCGAAATCCGGTGAAATCCCCGCGGAAATCCGGCGAAATCCCTTACATTCGCGGGAGTAACAAAAATGGCTAAGCATGGAATTTTTCGAGACGCATGGCGTGCACCTCACGGGGTTATTAATCGGTATCTTCACGTTCGTTATTATCGGGGCCTTTCACCCGATCGTCATCAAGGCGGAATACTACTTTGGCGTTCGCTGCTGGTGGTGTTTCCTGGTGGCGGGCGCGGCGGGCGCGTTGTGCATTGCTAACGTGCTGTGGTCGTCGGTGGTGGGCGTGTTCGCGTTTTCATCGTTTTGGGCGATCAAGGAGCTGTTCGACCAGCGCGAGCGGGTGCGGAAAGGGTGGTTCCCCCGGCGGGAAAAGGAAGGAGGGAAATCGTGAGCGACGTCCTGGAACGCCTCAACCGGGAGTGCCGGGGGACGCTGGTGGAGACGCTGGGCATCGTCTTCACGGGCGAGGGCGACGGGTGGCTGGAGGCGAGGATGCCCGTTGACGGTCGCACGTCGCGTCCCGGCGCGTTGCTGCACGGGGGGGCGGTCATGGCGCTGGCGGAGACGGTGGGGAGCGGGCTTTCGTTCGTCCGCGCGCCGGCGGGGCACGAGGTTTATGGCGTGGAGATCAACGGGAATCACGTCCGGAGGGCGCGCGGGAGTCACGTTACCGGTCGCGCCGAGTTCCTCCACCGGGGCAGCCGGGTGCAGGTGGTGGACGTGCGCGTGACGGACGAGGAGGGGACGCTGGTGTCGACGTGCCGCGTGACCAACATGATTTTCGCGAGGGAGGGGTAGTGCCCCGTTTTCGTCGATCGGGCGTTTGTTTTCGTCGCTCGATCGTTTGTTTTCGTCGCTCGACCATCCATTTTCACCGATCTACTGTTTATTCTCATCAATCGACCATCCATTTTCATTCGGGTACCCGTTCGTTGTCATCCGGGCACCCGTTTTCATATCCTCTACCTGCCCGTCCGCGCGCGCTTTCCCCCCGCCGGCAGCGACGCCACGGCGGCAGCCACGCGTCGGCCAAGCGCCAGGAAAATTGCCGGGACATCGCCCGTTGTCGCGAGGGCTGCCGGTCGTCCTTCCTCGCCGCCTTCCATGATTCCCAGCACGATGGGGATCTCGCCCAGCAGTGGCAGGCCCCTCTCGGCGGCCAGTCGCGCGGCGCCCCCCTTGCCGAAGAGGTAGTATCGATTGCCCGGCAACTCGGCGGGCGTGAACCACGACATGTTCTCCACGATCCCCAGCACGGGCACGCCGATGGCCGGCGATTCGAACATGTTGATGCCCTTGACGGCGTCCTCCAGCGCCACCCGCTGCGGCGTGCTGACGACGATTGCCCCGTCCAGCGCCACGGTTTGCACCAGCGTCAGGTGGATGTCGCTGGTGCCGGGGGGGAGATCCACCAGGAGGTAGTCGAGATCTCCCCAGTGCCCCTCCTCGATCATCTGTTTCAGGGCGTTGGAGGCCATCGGGCCGCGCCAGACGGTGGCGGATCCGGCCTCGACGAAGAAGCCGATGGAGAGGATTTTTACCCCCAGTCGCTCCACCGGCTGCACGCGTTCGCGTCCATCTACCTCCACCATGAACGGCCGCTCGTCCGCCGCGCCGAACATGCCGGGGATCGACGGGCCGAAGATGTCAGCGTCCACCAATCCAACGCGATAGCCCAGCGTCACCAGGGCGACGGCGAGGTTGGAGGCGACCGTCGATTTGCCCACGCCCCCCTTGCCGGAGGAGATGGCGATGACGCGCCGCACCCCGTCCAGCGAGGGGGGACGCTCGCGCCCGTCGCTGAAGATGAGTTCGATGGCGGCTTCCCGACCGGCGGCGGCCAGCGCCTCCTCGCATCGCCGCTTGAGGGGGAGGGCGAAGGGGTCGTTCGACCGTTGAAACGCGAGCTGGAGGGCGACGCGCCGCCCCTCCGCGGAGACGCGCCGCACCATCCCCAGGTCGACGATGTTTTTTGACGTGCCGGGGTAGTTGATGGCGGCCAGCAGTTCGCGTATTTCGTTTATTTCTTGCATGTTCGCGGGTTTACAACGCGCGCCGTCAGCAGCGCGTGTGGAAGGTTTTCAGTTGCCGCCGCGCCTCGACGAAGCCGGGGCACGCGGCCCGCACCAGCGACCAGAAGCGGGGCGAGTGGTTCTTTTCCACCGTGTGGCAGAGTTCGTGGAGGATGACGTAGTCGATCACGTCGTCCGGCAGCCGCATCAGCTGGATGTTGAGGCTGATGTTGTTGTCGCGCGAGCAGCTTCCCCAGTTCGTCAGGTTGTCGCGGAAGGTGAGGCGGCCGTGGCTAAAGCCGTGTCTGTCGGCGAGTTCGCGCACCCTCCCCGGCATCCAGGCGTTGCACTCGCGGCGGCAGATTTCCGACAGCAACCGGTTGGCGACGGGGGCTATCCACTCCACCGGCGCGTCCGCGGGGACGAACAGGCGCACCTCGCTGCCTTCCCGCCGGCAGCCGGTGGCGCCGTTGTCCGGGGGCAACACCCGCAGGGTGTGGAACTTGGTTTGCATCGCGGTGTTTATTGCCGGGAACGTCCCGGTGGCCGGCCTGCTCGTCTGCAGGCGGTTCAGGTGGTCGACCAGCCACTGCCGCCTGGCCATGAGGAAGGCCTCCGCCTCGCGATCGCTTTTGCCGGCGGGGATGTTGATCCAGGGCGTCCGGCCGCGGGCGACGCGGATGGAGAGGGTTTTGATGTGCCCTCCCCTGCGGATGTTCACCGTCCCCGCGCCGGGGATGTCGAATTGGGTTTTCACGCGATGATTGCTTGCCTTTACGCGATGATTGCTTGCCGGGGCGAACGAAAAAGAGAGAAAACCGCGATGGATCTTCTCTCGTTTCCCGTTGTCGCGCCCGGCGTGACTACTTCTGGATGATCTGGCTGAGCTGCTCGAAGCGCCCGTGGGTCTCCTCCAGGAACTCTTTCACCAGGCCGTTGATGTAGGCCCGTTTCTCCTTGTAGGAGGCGATTTTCTTGTGGCCGTTGATTTGTTTCCTGACCTCCTGTCGTTTTTGGATGGTCTCCTGGACGAGTTTTTTCACGTTTTCTTCTTCCCCGTTTTTGAGGGTGTATCGCGCGATGCAGTCCTCGATCAGCGCGAAGGTCAGTTGATCCACCTCTTTCTTTAATTGTCTTATTGTCGCCATGTTTTGTTTATTTTATTTCGCGGCCAAAGGTAACAAACAAAACGGTTTCCGACAAACGATTGATGGCTATTTCGGAAAAATCCTCCCGCGGAGGGTGCGCGCGCGGGCGGGGCGATCCCCCTCGACGGCGGGGGAAGGGGACGCGGGGAAGGGTGCGCGCGAGAAAGGGCGCACGCGCGTGCACATCCCAACGATAACACCGGTAAACCTGTAGGGGCGCACCTGCGTGTGCGCCCTTTCCCGCGTGCACATCCCAATGACAGCACCGGTAAACACGTCGGGGATGGCCCGGAGGGCCTGATTTGCATAACCGTGGGTCAACGACCCACGGAAAGACGGCATCATATACTTCTGCCTGAAAGGCAGGACTGTACCACCAATAGTCCTGCCTTTCAGACAGGGATTCACGAGGTTGTTTTTTGCCGCAAGCCGCGCTACGCTTGCATGCGGTTATGCAAATCAGGCCCTTCGGGCCGCTAAACGCGTGCCGATGATAAAAGGGCGACCGCAAGGGTCGCCCCTACAGCATTCTCCAACGAATCGTAGGGGCGCACCCGCGTGTGCGCCATTCCCCGCGTGTGCACTCCGACGATAACACCGGTAAACACGCGGGACGCACCTGTGTGTACACCCTTCCCCTCGCGTGCCGCCCCCGCCGGGTTATCGCTTTTGCCGG
>JAIRXZ010000164.1 GCA_031267995.1 Odoribacteraceae bacterium
TGTATGTTGGCGGTATTGGCATCTTGGGAGACGTAGCACGCTACGTCTCTACGGAGGTACTTACAATTCATGGGTGGGGGGAGGTTATGGAAATCAGTAGAGACGTAGCGTGCTACGTCTCACATCACGGGGATGTCGCGGGAACTGTTCATCCCGTGGCGGGGGCCAATGAAAAAGGGCTGCTCGAAGAATCGAGGCAGCCCTTTTCGTTGTCGCGGAGCGACGGGTTAACCCAGCGAGAAGCGCAGGAATCCCGACACGCTCAGGCTCTTGTCCACGCCCTGGAGGTACTCCCGGACGGTGATCTTCCCGTCCTGCTCGAACGTTTGGTTCAGCAGGGTAGCCTCCTGGTAGAACTTGTTCAGGCGTCCCTGGGCGATTTTGTCCCACATCTCCGCGGGCTTCCCCTCCTCTTGCGCCTTCCCGCGGCCGATTTCCAACTCGTGTTCGATGACATCAGCGGGAATGTCGGCCTTGTCCACGGCGATCGGGGACATGGCAGCAATCTGCATGGCGACGTTCTTCATCACCTGTGCAGCCACTTCCTTGTTGAATCCCACGGCGGTAGCCAATTTGTTGCCCGGATGGATGTATATACTGCATCCCCCGGCCACCACTTTCCCGTAGTAAGCCAACTCCAGCTTCTCGCCGATCACGCCGGTCTGCTCGGAGATATGCTCGGCAACGGTGCGGTCATCCAGCTTGGTGGCCAACAAAGCCTCCCTATCCGCCGGCAACGTGGCGAGCGCCAGGTCGAGAACACGTTCGGTAAAAGCGATGAACCCCGCGTTTTGGGCAACAAAGTCGGTTTCGCAATTCAACGAAACCACCACGGCGCTTTTGCCATCCGTCTTGGCCAGTACGCATCCCTGGTTGGCATCCCTATCCGCCCGTTTGTTCGCGATAGCGAGGCCTTTCTTGCGAATGATATCGACGGCCTTATTAAAATCGCCCTCTGCCTCTTGCAGGGCGTGTTTGCAGTCCATCATGCCGGCATTGGTTGCCTTGCGCAACTTCATTACCTCTGCTGCTGTAATTTCCATGTATTTCGTTTTTAATGTGGTGTGTGATTATTCTTCCGCGGGTACCTCGCGAGCGACGCGTTCGCCCGTTTCGACGCCCTCTCTCCTATCCTCCTCCTTTTCGCGTTCCACCTTACGTTCGCCCAGTCCCTCCTTGACGGCGGCGGTAACCTTGTCGATCACCAGGGTGATGGAGGTAGAAGCATCGTCATTGGCGGGGATCACGAAATCGATCCCGTCGGGATTGGAATTGGTATCCACCATGGCAAACACCGGGATCCCCAACGTTTGCGCCTCTTTCACGGCGATATACTCCTTCATCACGTCAACGACAAAGAGGGCAGCCGGAAGGCGGGTCAGGTCGGCAATACTGCCGAGGTTTTTCTCCAACTTGGTACGTTGGCGGGCGATTTGCAGCCTCTCGCGTTTGGAGAGGTGGGAGAAGGTACCGTCTTTTTCCATCTTGTCGATGGTAGTCATTTTCTTCACGGCCTTCCGGATCGTCGGGAAGTTGGTGAGCATACCTCCCGGCCACCTTTCGGTGACGTATGGCATGTTAATTTGAACGACTCTCTCTGCAACAATATCCTTAGCCTGTTTTTTTGTTGCAACAAACAGAATTTTCCGGCCTGATTTGGCGATCTGCTTCATGGCCGCGCACGCCCTGTCGAGCATGACGGATGTTTTATTCAGGTCGATAATATGGATACCATTCCGCTCCATGAAGATATAAGGAGCCATCTTGGGATTCCATTTGCGGGTAAGGTGGCCGAAGTGTACCCCCGCGTCTAAAAGTTCGTCGAAATTTGGTTTTGACATGTTTGATTATTTAAAGTTTACATTCTGTACTCACACAATTGCCGGGTAGTTCCCGCGAGAAGTCCCGCCAATTTAGATACTAAACTTGGTTTAACGCTTCGAGAACTGGAAGCGCTTGCGTGCACCAGGCTGTCCCGGTTTCTTCCGCTCCACCTCGCGCGGATCGCGAGTAATGAACCCTGCTGCCCTCAGCGCCGGCTTATCCTCGGCGTTGATCTTCACCAGCGCGCGGGAGATGCCCAGCCTTAGCGCCTCTGCCTGTCCGTTAAAGCCCCCTCCGTCGAGGATCGCCTTCACATCATATTGCCCGGCCACGCCCAGCAGCTCGAGCGGTTGTTTCACCTTATATTGCAGGGTTGCCAGCGAGAAATACTCCTCCATTGCCTTCTTGTTGACGACAATATTCCCCTTGCCTTCGCTCAGGTAGACGCGTGCCACGGCCGTTTTTCTCCTACCGGTTGCATTGATCGTTTCCATACTTTATTAATTAAGCGTGTTAATATCGATAACCCTGGGTTTCTGTGCGGCGTGTTTGTGCTCCGGGCCGACATACAGGTAAAGATTCCTGAAAACCGCGTCGCCGAGGCGATTCTTCGGCAACATTCCCTTCACGGCATGTTCGAGGATTCTATCCGGATGCGTTTTCATCCACTGCTCGGGAGTATTGATGCGTTGCCCGCCGGGGTATTGCGTGTGCCGGATATACTGTTTATCCGACATCTTTTTCCCCGTCAGGATGACTTTCTCCACGTTAACGATCACCACGTTATCACCGCAATCCACGTGCGGCGTGAAACCGGGCTTGTACTTACCCCGGAGGAGCTTCGCGACCTTCGCCGCGAGCCGTCCCACGACCTGGTTCTCCGCGTCGATCACCACCCACTCCTTCTGCACGGTAGCTTTGTTGAGATGGACTGTTCTGTAGCTAATTTGATCCACTGTTTTTCTTTTAAAATTACACTTCTGTTTGTTCTTTGTCGCGACCACCGCCGCATCCCCTTGGGATTGAATGAAACGAGGTTTATGGGCAATAAACTTTTTTCAATCCCACCGGTGGACGCACCGCAAGGTAAATGGCTAAGGTTCACTCCCGCGTTTTGGGACGGGCAGACGCGCCAAAATGGTGGGCAAAAGTACAAAAAGATTTAATACATTGATAATCCGCGTCGAATTTATTTCTGCCGCTCGATTGGCATCATCATCCGCTCACATCCCCGCGTCCAGCACGCGCACATCCTCCGTGTAGCAGGTAAAAATCCCAAGGGCGCCCTGTATATTACCAACCAGCGGAGCGGGTGTGACGATACTCCCCTGCTGCGCGCTATTGGCCTCGTTGAGAGACACCTGGTAATCATAACACTGCCGGGTCATTCGGCGGAGGAGCAGCCGCACGCGGGTCATCCCCTTCGCGGGGGCAAAGGCGATTGTCCGCTCCACCACGGAAGCCGGCGGGAGGATACTATAATCGAGCAAACTCGACGCGTGCTCCCTCGCGCCGGCATCATCAAACGTCTGCACGACATATAGATAATAATTCTCACCGGGTGCGCGTGACGTCCTGAACCAAATCGTGGCGCCCCCCTCCCCCAGGCTCGCGGAATCAATCGCCACCGCCGGCGGGACGACCGTCCGCGCGCTCACCCGCTCCCCTTCCGGCGTCAGAATTTCCAGCGACAAGCTATCCACGCCCGTCGCCAGCCGCTCCCTGCTCCAGTAATTATACACGAACCCTCCCCCCGTCTGCAGCACGCGAAACGCCAGCGGAACGCGTTGATCGGCAACAATCGTCACCTCCAGCGGAATATCAAAATCGGGTCTCAGCTCACCGGCAAGCGGCAGCACGCGCGTGGCTGTCAGCCTGAAATCCCGGTTAGGCTGGCAATAGCACTCGATAAAATAGTCGCGCGACCCACCCGTCTCCCCCGCGGGCAGCTCCTCGTCCGGGAGACAGCCGGCGGTCGAAAGACACAGGGCAACAATCAAATATCTATTCATCACTCACCAGATTAAGCGTAACGAAACATGGGGAATAAACGGCAAAATCACCTTCGACCGCGGCGCCAGCCGTTGCAATCCCCCCTCCCCCTCCTCCGGTCGGAAATAGACAAACGAGGGATTCGACTGGTTATACACGTTATAAGCCCCCGCGCTCACCTTGAACGTGAACGGCCCCCTCTCGAACGAATAATCAACACTCACGTCCAGCCTGTGATTGGGCGGCAGCCTATAATTATACCTCTCCTTATACACGGGGATCAGCACCGGTCGATCCTCCTCATCGGCGAGATTATGAGCCACCACGATCCCCGTCGGGAACGTCGTGTTCACCCCCGACGAATAGTTCCACAGCGCCCCCATCGTCAACCTTCTCCCCGGCGTCCAGGAGAGGCTCAGCACCACGTGATGCTTCACGTCATAGGGAGGGAAAAACGCCTGTCCGTCATTAATCTCGGCGAACGTGCGCTTGGACTCCGAAAGCGTGTAATTCCCCCCGGCGCGCAGCCCCCGGTAATGAAACGCGACATCCACCTCGAACCCCTTGGCATCCCCTTTCCCCTCGATTTGTCGCTCCTCGCTCGCCGCGTAAGTCGCCCCGGGATCGCGAGTAAAATCCTTCACGCGCCACATGCTCTTGTAAAACAGCCCGGCATACGCGCTAAACCGCTGCCCCATCTCCCTGCTGGCGCCCACCGAATACTGGTAACACGTTGCCGGCCGGTTCCCTTTTCCCAGCGGGTACCAGATATCCACCGGCGTCTTCACCGTGAAATAGGGATACAGCCCCAGGTACTGCACGCTCTTGGCAAAATCCGCCCACAGCACAAAGCGCCCGGCGTAGCTCACCTTCAACCGGGGTGAAAACTCGTGCGTCCTCGCCTCCCCGTCGTGATACTGGTAATCGACGCCCCCCTCCAGCGTCAGGTAATCATTCACCCGGAAGCCGAGATCGAGGTAAATATCATACAGCCGGAAGATCTTATCCGAACTCCTTATCAGCACGTTCCCATACCCATCCTCCCGGTTCGCCGTCTCGAAGCGATTATACTCCGCCCTTGCCCCCGCCCCTGCCCGCAGCCCGCCGGGGAACACCCGCGAGTAAGACAGCCGGGACATCAGCGTCAGGTAGCGATTCCCCCCGCCCATCGGCACGCTACCCATCGAGCCGCCCTCGCTAAAGGCCGACTTGACGCCTGCCTGCACCGTCCACTCGTCCCCCGACTCCCGCGTGCGCGTCGAAAGCACGTTCCCCGAAAGCGTGTGCCACTTAAAGCGATAGAGAAAATGCTCGCTCAGCTTCATATTTAGTCTATCGGTAGTAAAAAGAGCAAACGCGCCCAGCCGCCAGCGTCCCGGCAGCGAGGCATCCACGGCCGCCGTCACGTCGCTAAACGCGTATTCGGGCATCAAGTTAGGCTCCACCTCCCCCCGGCGCCCCCTGTTATACAGCCGGGCAACCTGCCGCAGGTACGACGACCGCGCCGACAGGGCATACGACGCCACCCCCTTCGCCAGCGGCCCCCGCGTCTTCAGCGAGGAGGAGACAACCCCCAGCGTCGCCTCCCCCTCGTGTCGCGACTTCCCCCCGGCATCCGGCCGCATGTTCAGGTACGACGACAGGAACCCGTTATACCTCGCCGGAAACCCGCTCTTGTACAGCGTGGAGCTGCCCAGGATATACGGGTCGAAAGTAGACAGTATCCCCGTCAAGTGATCCGGGTTAGCGATGGGCATATCATGAATCAGGAACCCGTTCTCGTGGCTATTCCCTCCCCTCACGTACACGCCTGAGTTAAAGGGATTCGTCGTGATAATCCCCGGAAGCGTGGCCAGCCACTTCAGCACGTCGTGCTCGCCGAGAATCGCGGGGACGCGTTCGATATGGCCTGACGTCGACCGCATGTTACCGGCAGAGGTCACCGCCGTGACAATCACCTCCTCCAACTGCCCGTCGCTGCTCCTGAGCACCACCACGAAAGGCTCATCGTGGCGTTCCACCCGGCGCGTCTCCTCCCGGTAGCCGACATGCGACAAGGCAATCGTGCAAGGCAGCTCGCACTCCAGGCGGAAACGTCCCAGCGAATCGCTCGTCGTCCCGGCGCCGCTCTCCACCCGCACGACGTGCACGCCCCGCACCGGCGACCCGTCGCGCGAAACAACCCTCCCCGACACCACCCCCTGCCCCAGCAGGGCTATCGGGCACGAGAGCAACAGCCATATCATCAAAAACCTTTTCATTCATCACTTCATGCGGGAGCCAAAAGTAATAAACAAATCGATCATCGCGGCCGCGCGGCCCCCAAAATCTCGCCGCCCAATAATGACTACATTCGCGTCATGCAAGACAACAGCTCGATAGGGATATATGTGCACGTCCCCTTCTGCCGGGGCAAGTGTGCCTACTGCGGCTTCTACTCCGTGGCCTCGCCCGCGTGGAGGGGCATCTACATCCGCGCCATCAGCCGCGAAATCCGCGAGCGCACCGCCTACCTCGGCGGGATGGAAGCTGCCACGCTATACCTGGGTGGCGGCACGCCATCCGCCCTGTCGCCGGGGGAGTTAGGGGCGATCATCGCCCTCCTGGAGCGGCAGCGCCCCTTCGCCCGCGACGCGGAGCGCACCATCGAGGTCAACCCGGAGGACATCAGCGAGGAAAACCTTGATGCGTGGCGTTCCCTGGGCTTCAACCGCTTGAGCGTTGGCGTGCAATCCTTCTCGGACAACCGTTTGCGGGAGATCAACCGTCGTCACACCGCCCGTCAAGCCATCGACGGCATCCTCCTCGCGGCAGCCCGCGGCTTCAGCAACATCAGCGCTGACCTCATCACGGGGCTACCCGGCCAGTCGGACGACGAGGCGCGGCGCGACCTGCAGCAATTGACCGCCCTCCCCGTCAGCCACGCCTCCGTCTACCTGCTGAGCATCGATCCGGGCACCCTCTTCGAGGTAAAAGCCCGACGGGGCGACCTCTCGCTGCCCGACGATGACGAGCTAACCCGCCGTTTCACCACCGCCCGCGAGGCGCTGGCACGCGCCGGCTTCGACCACTACGAAATCTCCAACTTCGCTCGTCCCGGCAGTCGTTCGCGTCACAACGCCTCCTACTGGCGGCAGCGTCCCTACATCGGTTTCGGCCCCTCGGCGCACTCCTATGATGGGACATCGCGGCAGTGGAACATCGCCCACGTGAAGCGTTACGCGGAGGCGCTGGAGGAGAACCTCCCCTACTTCGAGCGGGAGCTGCTCTCGCCCGCCGATCGCTACAACGAATACGTCATGACCGCCCTCCGCACCTCCGACGGGGTATCCCTGCACACCTTGCGGGGTGAGCACGCGCCCTTTTTCGCCCGCGCCCTCCCGGCGTGGGAGCGACTGTTGTCCACCGGCATCCTCCTCCGCGAGGGCGATCGCCTCCGCGCCACCGAAGAGGCCTGGCTGATCTCTGATGCCTTCCTCCCCGATCTTTTTCACGAGGTAGCCCCCCAGCCGCCCCCGCCTACTGCTCCAGAATAGCCGGAAAAAGCTCGAACAGCTGCAAGCGCGACAAATAAAGCGTCTCCCGAAACGCGGGGTCATCCCGTTCCACGCCATTGAACCCCTTCTGGAGATTCTCCGGGTAATACCCGCGACCGGAATTACGCTCGAACTGCTGCTCGATAGGCATCAAGCGGGACAAATCGGCGCGCGCCTTCTCATCGTCCAGCAACGGGGGAAGGCGGCGGAACAGCCCCTCGTCGTAATGCCCTGTCGGGTTTCGCTGCACGAAATGAATCTTCGTCCGCGTGGCTCGATCGCGGAGACGCGCGGCCACGGCGCCATAATCAGCGCAGGAAAAAGCCTCCCGTTCCACCAGTCCCCCGCGGGCGGGATCGAGTCGCGACGGCTGCTCCACCAGCACGAACTCCTCGCCCAGGTTATCCTTCCACGACGTCTCCTGCCGGCACGACGCGACAAAGCAATGCCCCTCCCCGTCCCGTCCAAACGTCACCTCGGCGCGCGTGGAGAAGGGCGAAGCATCCTTCCGTCGTTCGCCGAGGAGCACCTGCCGGTAAAGTTGGTAATCAATATAATCAAAGGAGATGCTCGTCAGCGAGCGCGACGCGTAGTCAATCGTCAGCCGCCCGCGACAAGTAATCTTTGTCCTTCCGGGATACGCCCCCGGGCGCGTGGCGAAAGCGTAGACATACTCCCGCTCATTCGTTTCGATAGCGGTAATCTCGTACGCCGCGGTGCCGGCAAAGAGCGGGGCATACAATTGAACGGCGCGCAGCAGCGTGAACACCTTGCGCGTACCGGCATCGAAGCGGGCGCCGGCAGCCGTCAGGTAGAGGGGGGACAACGTGTCCTCGCCATTATTCGTCAGGTTATAGCTGCGGGCCGAAAACGCCGGCACGAAGTAAGCACAAAAGCGCGAATCCCACTCATCCGCCGGCGTCGCGTCCCCCGAAGTGAAGAAAAGGCCTGCCTCGCGCCGGTACTCCAGCGTCCGGTGGAGGTACTCCGTGATCTTCTCGTAGCGCGCGCGCCCCTGGAAATTGCAATACGGGGGAGTACGTCGCGACAACTTCTTCAGCTTGGCCGCCGCCGCGTCAAGCAACACGCCGGGATCCACCAGCGAACGACGGCGCGCAGTAGAAGTCACCACCACCCCCTCCAGCGACACCCGCAGCTCCTCCATCACCACCACCGACATCCCCCGGAGTTCCCGCCACGCGTGCGCCCGCGACCGGTACCCGATGCCCTGAAACAGAATCGTATCCGTCGGCAGCAATCGCCCCCCGTACAACCGGCACTCCCCGTCGATATCCGACGTGGTCAGTAGCCTCGACAACCCCTTGTGTATAATGTAAACACCCAGAAGCGGCCGCCCCCCCTCGTCCGTGATCACGGCGCGCCACGCCGCGGTGTCGGCAGCTGCCGGGGCTACCTCCGCGACAAAAGCCTCACCCCCAGCATCGACAGGCGCGGCACCCCCCCTCCACGCAAGCCCCAGCAGCAGCGGCAGCAACAAGCGCCTCATCCCCGCGAGCCATTGGCCAGCTGCCCGCAAGCCGCGTCGATATCCCCTCCCCTACTCCGCCTCAGGTTGACCACCATATTGCGTCGTTCCAGGAAATCGATAAACCGGTCGCGGCACTCCCCGGTCGCCCTGTCATACGCGGAACCGGCCACGGGATTATACTCTATCAAGTTAATCTTCACCGGAAACCGCCGGCAAAACAGCGCCAGCGCCCGCGCGTCCTCCTCCCCGTCGTTGACATCCCGCAGCAGCAGGTACTCCAGCGTCGGTCGCGTCCCCGTTTTCTCCACGAAATACGCGAGCGCGTCCCCCACGCTGGCCAGGGGGAACTTCCTGTTCACGGGCATCAGCCGCGTGCGCACGGCATCCGTGGCCGAGTGCAGGGAGACCGCCAGGTGGAAGCGCGCCCCATCATCGGCCAGCCTGCGGATGCCCGCCGGGATGCCCGCCGTCGAAAGCGTCACGCGATAAGGCGAAATACCCAAAGCGTCCGGCGAAGTAACCAGCCGGACAGCCTCCATCACGTTGTCGTAGTTCAAAAGTGGCTCGCCCATCCCCATCAGCACGATATTCCCCGGCGTCATCCCGCGCGCCTCCATCCCCTCCCGCGCCAGCAGCACCTGATCCACGATCTCCCCGGCATTCAAATCGCGGGTAAAACCCATCCCTCCCGTCGCGCAAAACCCGCAGCGCAACTTGCAGCCTACCTGCGTGGAGACGCACGCCGTCCCCCTCCCCCCCCCGGCGGGGATCAGCGCCATCTCCACCATCTCGCCATCGGTCAGCGTCACGCCCAGCTTCACGGTACCGTCGCGGCTCTCCAGCGTCGCCGTCACCTCGCCGGTGCGGAGGGTAAAATGCTCGGCCAGCAGCTCGCGCAGGCGCGGCGGGAGGTCGCGCATCTCCTCGAACTGCCTGACTCCCTTCCCCCAAACCCACCCCCGCGTCTGCCGCGCGCGAAAAGCCTTCTCGCCGTGCGCCTCGAAGAAGGCGGTCAGCCCCGTCGGGCTTGTCATTCGGATGTCTTCCTTGTTCATACGCGTCACAATTTTCCCGCGAAGATACGCGCCCGTTCGTCGGAATTTATATCTTTGCACGCGAAATAAATTCGACGGTGAATTTATTTTTCTCGCGAAGACATTTTGTTAATCCGTGTGATTTCGTACATTTGTCGGCGAAAAATATTCACCTCTTAACTTACTGCTTATACCGAAAATCCGAACACATGGAAACATCCATCACCATTCTCGTCGCGACAGTCGTCGTCTCTTTCCTCTGTTTCAACCACCAGGTGTTGTTCCGCGCCTTTGCCTTCGCGCCCATCCTGGTTGTCCACCGGTTTGAAATCCACAGGCTCATCACGCACGGCTTCGTGCACGCGAACTGGACGCATCTGCTCGTCAACATGTTCACCTTCTACTCCTTCGGCATCTACGTCGAGGGCGCGTTCGGGGAGATGGGGTTCGCCACCTGGGCATTCGCGGCGCTCTACTTCGGCGGGATGGTCGCCGCCTCGCTCTACGACCTGATCAAGCACGGCAATGACCCCAACTACTGCTCCATCGGGGCATCCGGCGCGGTGTCGGCGGTGCTCTTCACCTCCATCTTCCTCAACCCGTGGAGCAAGATATACCTCTTCGCCGTCATTCCCATCCCCGGCATACTCTTTGGTGGCGCCTACCTTCTATATTGCCACCTCATGGCGCTGGGCAGCGACGACAACATCAACCACAACGCCCACTTCTACGGCGCGCTGTACGGTTTCTTCTTCCCGGCGTTCCTCGACCGCTCGCTGCTATCCCGATTCTTCGACCTGCTAACAAGTTAAACCATCAATACAACCATCATGAAACGAACTATCCTATCCCTCCTCCTGCTGGCGGCAATCACCGCCACCGCGACGGCACAAAATTTCACGCCGGCGGCCCGCGATAACCGCGAGACAGGTGGCCGCCTCGCGCCGGACAACATCTCTCTTGGTCGATACAACCGCCCGCTCTCCGGCTTCACCGGCGCGGCCATCACCATCAGCGGCGACGAGCTGCGGCGCATCAATCCCAACAACTTCGCCAGGGCGCTGGAGATCTTCGACCCCTCGTTCCGGGTTCACTGGGACACCATTTCGCCCTTCTATCCTGTCGAAGCGCCCCCCACTTCCATCCGCGAAAACCTCCTGGAGGGCAAACCCGCGACGCCCACGTTCATCGTTGACGGCCGGGAGGTCTCCTCGACCTGGATCCTCGACGCGGACATGGGCGACATCGCCTCCGTCACCCTCCTCAAGGATGCCGCCGCCACCGCGTCCTTCGGTGCATCCGGCGGTGCGGGCGCGGTTATCATCACCACCATCGCGCCGCGAGAAGGAAGGATCGCCGCCGCCCTCGATTACTCCCTCGTGGCCGACCTCCCCGACCGCGCGCCGTGGACGCGAAACGTCGCCAGTCACCGCTACGTCGCCCGCGTCGACGGCGAGATATCCGCCTTTCGCTACGGCCTCTCCGCCTTCTCC
>JAIRXZ010000174.1 GCA_031267995.1 Odoribacteraceae bacterium
ATGGAGGTGCAGCGGTTGTCGCGGATGGGGCTGGTGGCGATAGATCACGAGCGGTTCGCCGGGTTGCGGGGGGGACGGGTGCTGTTTCGCGCGCATGGCGAGCCGCCGTCGTCCTACGAGATGGCGGCGCGCAACGGGGTGGAGGTGATTGACGCTTCGTGCCCGGTGGTGCTGGATTTGCAACGAAAGATCCGGGCGGCGCACGAACGGACGAGGGAGCAGGGAGGTCAGGTGGTGATCTACGGGAAACCCGGTCACGCGGAGGTGGCGGCGCTGGTGGCGCAGACGGGGGGGGAGGCGCTGGTGGTGGAGCGGCCGGAGGATCTGGAGGCGATTGATTACGGGCGCCCGGTGACGCTGTTTTCCCAGACAACGCAGGGGCTGGACGGGTTCAAGGAGATCGTGAAGCTGGTGAGGGCGCGGGCGCGGGGCGAGGTGGTGGTGCGCGACACGATTTGCCGCAAGGTGGCCGGGCGGGTGCCGCAGCTGAGGCGGTTCGCGGGGGATCATGACGTGATCCTGTTCGTGAGCGGGGAGAAGAGTTCCAACGGGAAGCAGCTTTTTTCGGTGTGTCGCGAGGCCAACCCCCGCTCGTATTTTATCCAGGGAGCGGGCGATCTTCGCCGGGAGATGCTGGACGACGCCGACAGCGTGGGGATTAGCGGCGCCACTTCCACCCCCCGGTGGGTGATGGAGGAGGTGCGCGACGGGATCGCCGATTGTAGTAAATAATGGCCGGGGCGGGGGGATCGCTCTCCCGTTGCCGGCGCAAAAAGTAGAAATGATATGTCAAAGATTCAGAAAATTGGAGTTTTAACGTCGGGGGGAGATGCTCCCGGCATGAATGCCGCCATCCGGGCGGTGGTGCGAAGCACGATCTATAACGGTCGCGAGGCGTACGGTATTTACGACGGCTACGAGGGGCTGATCAACGGGAACATGGTGCCGATGTCGTCGCACGACGTGAGTAATATCATCCAGCGCGGCGGCACGATTCTCAAAACAGCCCGCAGCGCCGAATTCCGCACGCCGGAGGGTCGCGCGAAGGCCTACGGGCAGCTGAAGGAGAAGGGGGTGGACGCCCTGGTGGTGATCGGCGGCGACGGCACCTTTACCGGGGCGCGCCTCCTGGGGCAGGAGCACGAGATTCCCATCGTCGGGATCCCCGGGACGATTGATAATGACCTCTTCGGCACGGATTACACGATTGGCTACGACACGGCGGTGAACACCGTGGTGGAGGCCGTGGACAAGATCCGGGACACCGCCAGCGCGCACAACCGCCTCTTTTTTATCGAGGTGATGGGGCGCGATGCCGGCTTTATCGCCCTGAGGGCGGCCGTGGCCACCGGCGCCGAGGGGGTGCTGGTGCCCGAAGTGGAGACCGACCTGGAGGAGCTTTTTGCCTACCTGGAGAATGATTACAAGCCCCACAAATCGAGCGGGATCGTGATCGTGGCCGAGGGCGAAAAGTCGGGAGGCGCCTACACGATCGCCGAGAAGGTCTCCAAGCGTCACCCGGAGTACGACGTCCGCGTGACCGTCCTGGGGCACATCCAGCGCGGTGGTTCGCCCTCCGGTTTCGACCGCGTGACGGCCAGTCGCCTGGGCGCCGCCGCCGTGGACGCCCTGATGGATGACCAAAAAAGCATCATGGTGGGGATCGTGAACAACGAAATCGTTCACGTGCCCTTCAACCGCACCATCAAGTACACCAAATCGCTGAACCAGTCGCTGCTGAACCTGATCAACGTGCTCTCTATCTAACCCCCTCCCCGGCGCCCCGGTAACATGTTCGTAGACGTTATTATACCCCTTGCCGTGGACGGCCTCTTCACCTACTCCGTGCCGGAGGAGCGGCGGGAAGCGGTGGGGGAGGGGTGCCTCGTTGTCGTCCCCTTCGCGGGAAACAGGCGCTACACGGGCGTCGTCCGCGCCGTGCGGGAACGGGCGCCGGAGGGGGTGACGCCGAGGCCGATCGACCGGGTGATCGAGGAGGGTTTTTCCCTGTCGGCCATCCAGCTGCGCTTCTTGCTTTGGATGAGCGACTATTACATGGCGCTCCCCGGCGAGGTGACGCGTGCGGCCTTGCCGGTGGCCATGCGGCTGGAGAGTCGCACCTGTTTTATGCCGGCGGATCCGCCGTCCGGGACGCTCGACGAGGAGGAGGAGCGGGTGCTGCGCGTGCTGCGGCCTGGGGAGTACCTCTCCGTGGCCGAGATCGAGAAGTTGCTGGGCAGGGGGGGGATTATCCCGCTACTGAAAAACATGCTGGACGCCTCCCTGGTGACGGTCAAGGAGCAGGTGGATCACCTTTTTAAACCCCGGCACGAGCGCCTTGTCCGCTGGAGCCGCCCGTTCAGCGAGGAGGAGTTGCACGCCTGGCTGGACAAGTTGCGCTCGCCGCATCACGAGATTCTTTGCCGGTGGATCGAGCATGTCACCGACACCGGCGCCCGCGCCGCCCGGCTGGAGGAGTTCCGGCGGGTGACGGGCGCCTCTCCCTCCAACCTGAAGACGTTGCGCGACAAGGGGCTTTTCGAGATTATCACGGAAGAGGTGAGCCGCCTCGACGAGGACGACGAAACACCTTGCCCCCTGAACCCCCTCTCCGCCGGGCAGGAGCGGGCGCTGGAGGAGATCCGCGCGGCGTTTGGCCAGCGGGAGGTGGTGCTGCTGCACGGCGTCACCTCGTCGGGGAAGACCGAGATATACACCCACCTCATCCGGGAAACGCTCGACAGGGGAGAGCAGGTGCTCTACCTCCTGCCGGAGATCGCCCTGACGGTGCAGATCGTGAAGCGCCTGCGCCGCTTTTTTGGCCGCGCCGTCGGGATATATCACTCCGGCATGGCCGACGGCGCCCGCGTGGAGACGTGGCGGAGGCAGAATGGCGCTGATCCTTTTCCCGTTATCCTGGGCGTGCGCTCCTCGCTCTTTCTTCCCTACCGGCGCCTCGGCCTGGTGATTGTCGACGAGGAGCACGAAACTTCCTACAAGCAATCCTCGCCCAATCCCCGCTACCACGGCCGCGATGCCGCCATCATGCTCGCCCACCTCCACGGCGCCCGCGTGCTGCTGGGGTCGGCCACTCCCTCCTTCGAGAGCTACCACCACGCCGTCAGCGGCAAGTACGGCCTGGTGCGCCTCACCGCCCGGCACGGGGAGGTGCTGATGCCGCGCGTGATCCTGGCCGACGTGGCCACCTATCGCCAAAAGCGCCTGATGGACGGCATCTTTACCCCCCCCCTGCGCGAGGAGGCGCGCAAGGTGCTGGAGGCCGGCGAGCAGGTGATTCTCTTTCAAAACCGCCGGGGGTACTCCACTTACCTGCAATGCAATCGCTGCGGGCACATCCCCCGCTGCACCCGTTGCGACGTGAATATGACTTACTACAAGTCCCGCCAACGCCTCAGTTGCCACTATTGCGGGAGCGCCCGTCCCTATCCCGTCGCTTGCGAGGCGTGCGGCGAGGGGCACTACGCCGAGCGCACGCCCGGTACCGAGCGGGTGGAGGAGGAGGTTGCCCGACTTTTCCCGGCGGCGAGGGTGGCGCGCCTCGATCTGGAGGTGATGAACCGGAAATCCAAGCTGCAAGGGGTCATCGACCGCTTCGAGTCGGGCGAGCTGGACGTGCTCGTCGGCACGCAGATGGTCTCCAAGGGGCTTGATTTTGAACGGGTGAAGCTCGTCGGGGTGATTGATGCCGACACGCTCACGGCCTTTCCCGATTTCCGCGTGGAGGAGCGCGCCTACCAGCTGCTGACGCAGGTCAGTGGCCGCAGCGGTCGCAAGGGGCGGCAGGGGGTGGTGGTGATACAGGCCTCTAACATCGCCAACCGGGTGTACGAGTGGGTGATCCGCGGGGAGTTTCCCGATTTTTACGATGCTTTCGCCGGCGAGCGGGAGACGTTTCATTATCCCCCTTTTTGCCGCCTGGTACGGATCGAGTTGCGCCACGCGCGGGAGGAGCCGCTTCGCCTCGCCGCCAATGCCCTGGCGACCGTCCTGCGCGGGGAGCTGGGACAACGGGCGCGCGGCCCGGCACAACCGGAGATCCCGCGCGTGCAGGGGGAACATCGCCTCCATATCCTGGTCAAGTCCGGAGGCAACCCGCCCCTGCCGGCACTGAAAGTGTTTCTTAGAGAAAGCGCGCGCGATCTCCTGTCGCGCCCCGAGTTCAAAAGCGTCAAGGTCTATTTCGACGTGGATCCCCTGTAAAAACGAGGCGGTTCTAAAGTGTTTAGAACCTTCCCGCGAGTTGACGAGACGCTTCTGCGTTTTGCAGAACCGTCTCGTGCGTTCGCGAGGCGCTTCCGCGTTTTGCAGAACCGTCTCGCGCGTTCGCGAGGCACTTCCGCGTTTTGCAGAACCGTCTCGCGCGTTCGCGAGGCACTTCTGCATTTTGCAGAACCGTCTCGTGCGTTCGCGAGGCACTTCTGCATTTTGCAGAACCGTCTCGCGCGTTGACGGGGCGGCTTTTATTTACCCGTTGTCGCGAGGGCGAATGATTATTCGCCCCTACAGGGTTATCCACCACCGCGGGATCGTACGTCCTGCTGTAGGGGCGAATAATTATTCGCCCTCCCGCTGGCGCGGGCTTGTA
>JAIRXZ010000188.1 GCA_031267995.1 Odoribacteraceae bacterium
GCGGCATTCGTATGTGGGGTAGGGGAGGGGGAGGTCATCGCCGCCACCCTCCGGGGGTCAGTACCTTGCCTGGACGGCTTTCCAGTCGACGATCGCCCAGAGCGCCTTCAGGTGGTCGGCGCGGCGGTTTTGGTAGTCGAGGTAGTAGGCGTGCTCCCAGACGTCGAAGCCGAGGAGCGGCCTGAGTTGCTTGGTGACGGGGTTGCCGGCGTTAGGCTCCTTGACGATGGAGAGACGACCGGCGGCGTCGGCGGCCAACCATACCCAGCCCGAGCCGAAAAGGGCGACACCCTCCGCCTCGAATCGCGCGCGGAAGTCGTCGAAAGTCCCGAAGGTGGCCACCAGCGCGTCGCGCAGCTTTCCCTCCTGCAGGGGGGCGCCGCCGGGCGCGAACTGGGTGAAGTACAGCTCGTGGTTGAGTACCTGGCCGGCGTTGTTGAAGAGAGCGCCGTCGGAGGCGCGGACGATGGTCTCCAGGTCGGCCTCCTCGAAGGGGGTGCCCGCCACCAGGTTGTTGAGGTTATTCACGTAGGCCTGCAGGTGTTTGCCGTGGTGACAGTCCACGGTGTTTTTCCCGATGACCGGTTGCAGCTCGTCCGGCCGGTAAGGGAGTTTGATCAATTCTCTTTTCATGGTTTTTCTTTTTTCTCGCCGCGCGGGGAGCGGGCGATGGGGTTTAACTTGTCGGCCGTCGAAGGCGCTCGCGTCGCGCTTTCCGACCGTTCGAGGACAAATGTAGGAAGAATATCCGGGAGCGGCGGCACCCCGGCGGACGATATTCTCTATGCCCGGATAGAGCGTCGCTCACTTGTAGATGCGCCTGAGGAAGGGAATCCGGGAGAACAGGCGGAACATCCGCAGCTCGAGGGGGGAGGGGCGGTAGTCCTCCTCCTCGACGTATCCCCCCTCCTCCAGCAGTTGGAAGGCGCGCTCGAAATCCTCCTGGCGCACCTGCAACTTGGCGCCGCCAATGGCGTCCGAGACAAAGGGGTTGAGCTGCGCCGTCAGCTCGTCGCGGATGAAGCAGTAGATGCCCTCCGACTCCAGGCGCCCCTGTAGGATGACCAGCTCGTGCGGGTAGATGGAGCTGATGACGGTGACGAGGTTGTTGGCGGGATCCTCCATGCGCGGTCAGAAGACGATGGAGGCGAGGCGGCCGTTCACGAGGATGCCGTCGACGAGCTTCAGGTCGAACGTCAGGTCGCGCGCCGCCTTGAACGCGAGGATGCAGAGGTCGAGCGACCCCTCCAGCGGCGGGTTCCCGCCCGTGTTGACGAAGGTGGGGTACAGGGCAGTGGAACCGTCGGCGTGGAGGCGATCGTTGGTGAAGTTTTCCAGGGCGGCGGCCTCCAGCGGGCGCGTGCCGGTGAAGATGTAGTCCTGCCGGCGGTAGGGGATGGCGAAGCTGAAGGCGTTGATGTCGCGGAGGTTTTTCCCGCTCACGCGGACTTCGATGGTCTCTCCCGCGCGGAAGCGTCGCTTGGGGACGCTGATTTCGATGATCCCCTCCGGCCCCTCGCCGCCGCCGCCACCGCGGGCAGGCCGCGTGGCCGCCACGGAGATGTCGTAGGCGTCGATGAGGCCGTTGTCGTTGACGTCGCCGCGACTGATATAGCCGTCGAAGTCGGCGTCGCCGCGGCGGAGACCGGTGTAGTTGCGGTAGGAGGTGATGTCGTTTTCGTCGATCTTGCCGTCGTCGTTGATGTCACCGGGGAGGTAGCTTGGGGTGCCGGGCGCCTTGAAAAGGTATATCTCCCTGCCCGATCCGTAGCCGCCCACGGCGCCGGTGATGGTCAACTTCACGTAGCGCGCAACGGGGTTGTTGGCGAAGGTGAAGACTTTCGTCGAGGCGTCCCGCGCCCACTCGAAGTCGCCGGCGGGCGTCCACGCGCGGCCATCGCGACTGTAGGCGACGGATCCCTTGGTGATTGTCCCGTTGCCGGCGTTGTCGCGGGGGATGTAGTGGAGCTTGTCCAGGGTGTTGATTGTCCGCGCGTCAATCACCAGGTCAAAGGGGAGCGCGTCGACGTTGTAGCGGGTGTGCCACAACTCCCCCTCCTCGAAGTCGACGAGGCGGCGGAGGGATCGCCCCTGACTTTCGGCGGTGGAGGTGGCTTCCATGCCCTTGATCGCGAACTCGAGGGGGTTGGCGGCGGTCGTGGCGGCGAACGTTACCCAGTCCGAGTGGCCGTCGCGGTTGACGGCGCGCAGCTGGAAGGCGTAGTCGCTCACCGGCTCCAGGCCGTCAAAGAGGAGGAAGGTGTCGCGGATGGTGGAGAAAAGGGTGCCATTGAAGAGGATCTCGTAAAAATCCGCGTCGCGGACGGCCTCCCAGGAGGGGGTGAGGGTGTAGGCGCCGACGTTTTCCCCGCTGACGGCCGCTCCGCGCGGGGGGGCGAGGTGGCCGGAGGTTACGCGCGAACGATCCGCGGGGTGGAAGATGAAGCCGTCGACGGTGAGGGTCAGCCGCTCCAGCGTGACGTCGACGGCGCGAGCTTTCACCAGCAGCAGGGGGTTCTTCACCACACTGATCTTCTCGAAGTCGCTCCCCGGCGTGGCAAAGCGGTTCAGTTCGGGTGCGGGGTGGTAGAGGAAGATGTTCTCCCCGGCTTCAAACTCCTCCTCCGTCCGCGCTTCGACGAGGCGGACGCGCCGATTGCCCGCGCGGAGGGCAACTTTCCGGGGCTTTGCCGTGACGTTGATCCGAAATTCCGTCACCTTCTCTTTGACGAATCCCGCGTACTCCCCGACTGTCGGGTGCGCGGTGACGACGAGGCGACCTTTCCCGTCCTCCGCGTACTCCACGCGGGTGGAGACGCCTTGCCCCGACAGGTAGGCGGTGGACGCGCCGTCGTCATCGCGCTCCTCGATGGCGTTGCGCCCCAGCGGGTAGAGTTCGTAGGTGCGGAAGGCGTAGTCGCGCTCGCGGGCGTTGTTGTGCGGGCGGGTGATGGGGATGATTGCCCCCTCTTTCACGAATAACGGCAGCTTCCACAGCGGCGCCGGGAAGTTGTTAATGACGCGGCCGCCCTCGTACCGCTCGCCGGTGAAGTAGTCGATCCAGGCGCCGACGGGGAGGTAGATGCCGTCGCGATGGTCGTTCCCGTGCTCGTCGGGACGCGTGGCCTGGTAGATGGGCGCCACCAGGAAATTCTCCCCGTAGAGGAATTGGTAGCGCGTCGCCCTCCCCAGCGTGAAGGGGTTGGGATCCTCCAGGAAGGTCGCCCGCACCATCGGCAGCCCGTCGACGGCTTCCCGCGCGACCCCGTAGGCGTAGGGCATCAGCATCGACTTTAGCTTGAGGTACCACCTGTTGATGGACGCGGCCGGCTCGCCGAGGGCGTGCGGGTATTTTTCGTTGGCGCCCCACCCGTCCATGTTCAGCTGCGCGGGGGTGAAGGTTTTCCATTGGAAATCGCGCGTGTTGACGACCGGGTTCTTTCCCCCGAAGATCCCGTCCATGTCCGAGAAGATGTTCGGCTGACCGGACAACCCCGCCCCGATGTAGGTGGGGAGGTGAAAGCGGATGTACTCCCACGTCCCGCCCGTTTGGTCGCCCGTCCAGGCGCCGGCGTATCGCTGCGTGCCCGCCCATCCGTCCAGCGTGATGATGAAGGGGCGGCAATCCCCCCCGTAGTAGCTCATCACGCGGGCGGCGTTGGCAATGCCGTTGAGGCCGAAGGAGTAGCCACTGCCTACCCACGCCACGTCCGTCTTCAACACGCGGACGCCGGCGTCGCGCACCTCCTTCACCAGGTCGCGCTGGAGGAGGGGGGCGATGTCGGTGCGGGGATGGAGGTCGGACTGCGTCCAGAGGCCGATTTCTACCCCCCGCTCGCGGGCGTACTCCCCGAAGTGCGCGAGGTTGGCCACGTTCCCGTCCAGCGTCTCCTCCCGCCCGTAGCCGGCGCCGTAGCCGTCATTGGGGAGGATCCAGCCCAGCGGCATGTCGTGTCGGGCGTAGCGATCGACAACCGCCCGCGCCGAGAATTGGTAGCCCGCTCCCTCGCCGTTCAGCGACTCCCGCGTGCCGCCGTTGTCCTTCTGGCTCTCCCGGTAACGCTTGCCGTCCTCGAAGAGGATGCCCCCCTCGTCCTCCAGCCAGAAGTCGCGGTTGTAGGCGTTCAGGTGCCCCTGGTAGAAGCCGAATTTGGGGAGCAACACGGGGCGACCCGTCAGCTGGTAGTAGATCCCCAGCAGGTTGACGGGTTGTTGGTCGATGCCGATGAAGATATCGATGTGCCCCGTTTCGTGGCTGAGGCGCGTCACCCCCGGCTCCGTGGCGCCGAAGTCGTACCGCCCCCGGCGGAAGGTGTGCCACAGGACGGCGTACCCGCCCGTCGACCAGTAGAAGGGCGCCGGCGAGGCTACCCCTCCGTCTGTCCAGCTGTTCTGGTTTTCTATTGCGATGGCGCGTCCCTTGTGGGAGAAGCGGCCGTTTTGCACCCCGCCGCCGTAGAAAAATTCGTCGGGGCGCTCGCGCCAGCGAAGCGTTACCCTGCCCTCCTCCAGCAGCGGCGGGGATAGCTCCTCTATGGCTGTCGCGCCGGTGGATGTTGATAGGATTGTCATCAGGCCGCTCCCTTTGTGGAAGCGCACCTCCATGCTTGTTGTCCGGGCGACGAGCGATGTCCCGTCGTCCTCCACCTCCACCTTCGACACGGGGCGACGGGGGGCGTCGGCGAGGATCCGCGCCGGCGGGGTTGCCTCCAGCTCTCCGGGGAGGCCGCCCGCGTCGTCGCGGAAGAGGCGCACCACGTTGTCGCCGAAGAAGTCCAGCGTCACCAGGCGACCACCGGACAGCGTTACTTCTGCCGTGGTGCTGTTGATTTTTCTTACTCCCGTGGCGGCGAGAGGGGCTTTTGTCGTGGCGAGGGAATCCCCCGTCGCCCCGGGCATCTCCATGATTACCGCGGGAGAGCCTGCCCCCGTTCCCACCCCGACGGCGGTCAACTGAACGACCGTCAGCGCGGCCGCGAAACAAAAAATCTTCTTCATGATCATGCGTGTAAGCGTTAATCGGCCACCTCGTCAACAGAGGCGCATCCGCTCCAGGAGGATGGACGCGTTCATGTTTCTGCTGACGCCAGGCCTTAGAGTATAGTCATATAGAATATCGTCCCCGTGGTGGGAAATCTCGAAACAGCGGTTGAAGAAATGGCCGGGGTACCTCCCCTCCAGCTCGCCGAGTTCCAGGTCGTGCGTCGCCACGATTCCCGCCACGGGCAACTCCAGCAGCCTCCCCAGGAAGCGGCGGGATCCCTCCAGCTTGTCCGCGGAGTTCGTTCCCTTCAGTATCTCGTCCAGGATGATAAAGAGGCGCCCCTCGCGCTCCGCCGCCTCCACCAGCTGCTTCAGGCGATTCAACTCGGCGAGGAAGTAGGAGGTGCCCCCGGCCAGGTCGTCCACCGTCCTCATGCTGGAAAAGAGCGGCGTCGGGCGAAAGGCAAACTCGCGCGCGCACACCACCGCCCCGGCGCCCGCCAGCACCAGATTGACCCCGACGGCGCGCAGGAACGTGCTCTTGCCCGCCATGTTGGCGCCCGTGATGACGAAAAACTCGTGCAGACCGCCCACCCGGAAATCGTTCGCCACCCGCGTGCCGGCGGGGATCAACGGGTGACCAAGCCCGGTGGCCTCCAGCAGGCTACCATCGCGCGCGGCGGGCGCGACGAACTCCGGGTGATTGAAAGCGAAGGTAGCCAGGGAGACCAGCCCCTCCAACTCCTCCAGCGCCGCGAGCCAGGCGGGGAGCGCCTCGCCCCACTTCTCCTGCCACGCCTCCACGCGCCGGGCGAGGTGAAAATCGCTCGCGAAAAAGCCATTCGCCAGCAGCGTGGCCAGCCAGTTTCCCCGCCGGTCGAACCGCGCGAGTATCCGTTGCAGGTCGTCCAGGGCTGCCCCGGCATCGCCCCGGCGGACGAACAACGCGTCGTGAAGCTCCCGCGTGCCCCGCGACCGGGGGGCTACCCGCGCGAAGACCCGCGTCAGCTCCCGCGTTGGCTCCAGGTCACGCGCCAATCGCGCCACGCGTTCGCCCGATTGGTTGACGAGGCGGATGTTGGCCGCGACCATCACCAGCGCCAGCAGCGAGGCATCAACCGGCACGAACCACGGCAGCAGATCGGCGATGCACCCCACCCAACCGGCCAGCACCACCACCGGCGTCGCCACGGCTGCCACTCCCCACCACCGCGGTATCTCCACCGCCGCGCCCGCCCGCTCCCCGGCCTCGTTCGACGTCAGCGCCTGGCGACAGCGGGCAGCGGCCGTCGCGCGGAAGTCGAGGCACCAATCCGGGATGTTTGATAACTCGGTAGCAGCCTCTTGCCGCGCCCCGATTTCGTCCACCGAGAGCGACGGGCGCGACAGCCAACCGGCCATTTTGACGCGTCCCCCCGGCGTTACCGCGCGATTGACGTACCGAAAGAGGGACGCCGCCCCGAAGATATCCAGGTCGCGGGCGTACGGGTGACCGGGATCGCGGAACTCCTCGCCCGCGTCCGGCGACGGGTGGTCGCCGCCCAGCGCCGCTATCTCCGCCTCCAGGATTTTCACCCGCTGCAGACCGATGGCGAGCTTTAGCAGCAGCTTCGACTCCACGATGTTGCACGCGACGAAGCCGCACGCCGATAGGAACGCGCCAACCGCGTACGCGACGCTTCTCCAGTCGACCTCGGCCTCCTCCCCCCCTCGCGCGAAGGCGTAGATGAACGCGGGAATGGCGATGAAAAGGATGATTTTCGCGATCGTGAGCGCGTTGCGGCGGGCTCGATAGCCCTTCAACGTGCCCCGCGATGCTTCAATTTCTCGCGCGTAGTATTGTTCCGGAGGGAATTTTTCTTTCCGGGGGGGGGTATTGGTCTCTTGTGGCGGCATATTCTCTTTTCGTGACACTATCTT
>JAIRXZ010000208.1 GCA_031267995.1 Odoribacteraceae bacterium
ACGAATCGTAGGGGCGCACCTGCGTGTGCGCCCTTTTCCGCGTGTGCACATCCCAATGACAACACCGGTAAACCTGTAGGGGCGAATAATTATTCGCCCTCACCGCCTGGAAAGCCAAACACGTCGCGGGTGCACACGCGGGAAAGGGCGAATAATTATTCGCCCCTACAACATACTCCAATGGCTTCGACAAGCTCAGCCACCGCGGCTACTACGGTGGCTGAGCCTGTCGAAGCCCAAACAACAAAAGCCAACAATCATGACCCCGGTGCTGGCGCGGACTTGCAGTCCGTGCCAATGAAAGAACAGCTTTTCCGGTGGTGGCACGGGCTACAAGCCCGCGCCAGCGAAAGGGTAAACACACCGGGCGCCCCTCGCGGGCGTCCACCTCTTTGTGTAGAGACGTAGCATGCTACGTCTCCCGTCCGGGGTCGCGATTCCTGTCCCGTTTCCTGAGACGTAGCACGCTACGTCTCTACAGCGTGATGTGAAGAACGATTCCGGTTGTGGTTGCGATTCCGATTACAACTCCGGTCGCACCTTCCTCTCGCCCCCCCCCACCACAAAAAAAAGCTCCCCCGGGCACGCTTCCTTGTTGCCGTCACGGAACCAAGGGCCGGGGGAGCACGTTGTACTTGCAGAGCGGAAACTGCCAAGCCAACGTCGATGAACAAATATAAAGCTCGATAAATAAAAGCGGCGAAAAGCAAGGAGAGGTGGATGATAACTGCTGATTGCACCCCCGCCGGCCTTTCGCCACCCGATCACGCGACCCGCCGGGCCTCAGACCCCGCGGGCGATGTTGAACGTCGTGTGGAATTGCCCCTTGTACCCCCCCTTGCCGTGGAGCGTGACGACGGCCGTGCCCACCTCAACATTGTTTTTGTACGTCAGGAAAAAATCCCTGGAAAACACCAGCTCGATGGTCGTTTTCCCCTCCTCGCGGTAAAACGCCTTGACGATGGGGGTGACGGCCTTCCCCGTGTAGGCCAGCGTCTCGACAGGCTCCACCACGCAATGGTCGGTGGCGCCGAGATCCTTCCGGGCGTGTTCGTGATCATCGTCGTTGTATCGCTTGATCTCGTAGTTCAGTTCCCGGATAAACTCCTCGTAGGCACCCGCCGTGTCGATGGTAGCGGCAGATTCAACCATGTCTACCATCTGCCGGTAAACCTTGTCCAGCTGCCGGCGGACGTCGGCCAGTTTCCCTTCCGGCTTGGCCGTCTCCTCGTCGCGCCGGTCAATGATCAGGCCGTTGAAAGCCTGCAGGGCGGCAAGCAGGTCGGTGACCCACGTGGTCATGTTCAGCGCCGTCACCTCGTTCTT
This sequence comes from Odoribacteraceae bacterium, assembly GCA_031267995.1. Taxonomy (GTDB): domain Bacteria; phylum Bacteroidota; class Bacteroidia; order Bacteroidales; family Marinifilaceae; genus JAIRKS01. The sequence goes on from JAIRXZ010000208.1 coordinate 1,327, forward strand.
GTACCCCGCGCTCGTGAGGTCGGTCACCAGGGCCATCACGTCGGCAGGTTCCTCCTCGTAGCTCCGCCTGGCGATATCCCCGAACGCGGCGAAGCGGTTGTGCAGGCGTTCGGCGGCTTCCCGCGTGGATCCGGTGGGCGAGTGCAGGCCGGCTCTCACGAGGTTGTTCATGCCCGTGATGTCGTCGTCCATGCGGCGATCGGCCCCGGCGATTTTCTTGGTGAAGTCGCTTTTCCTCATCTTGTTGAAGAGGGCTTTTTCCCGTTTGAAGAGGCCGGTGAACTCCGCGTCGAGCGGCGTGAGGAGGGTCATCACGGCGTCGTCGTTCTTGTAGAGCACGTCGTAATAGGTCATGAACTGCACGTGTCCATCGTTGCGATAGTACTGTAATTTTGCTACTAAAATCAATTTCATGGTGTGTGATTTTTAAATGTTTATAAACGTGTTCAAGTGGTTATTGAATTGATCGGGACGGGAAACGAATTTCCCGACATGCCCGGCACAAAAACCCCGGTCGGGGTTTTCTTGCCGCGGTTTCCGGGGACAAAACCCCGGCCGGGGTTTTCTTGCCGCGGTTTCCGGGAGATAAACCCCGGCCGGGGTTTTCTTGCCGCGGTTTCCGGGGACAAACCCCCGGCCGGGGTTTTCTTGCCGCGGTTTCCGGGAGAAAACCCCCGGCCGGGGTTTTCTTGCCGCGGTTTCCGGGAACAAAACCCCGGTCGGGGTTTTTCTCCCGCGTCCGCGCGGACAGTTTCATCGCGGGTGATAAACGTGCCGCGAGAGGCGGTAAACGCGTCGGTGGCGCCCTTGCCACCAACGGGGGTGGCGGTGTTTTTTTCATGTTCGTCAATTGTTAAAGGTGATGAGAGGGAGGCACGCGGCCGTTGACCGGCTCGGACGATCATCGCGCTCCCGGCGGCTGCCGCCCCGCCGTTGTCGCGCGCTTCGCGTCCCGCGATCATTACCGTATGTCCCTCTCGTTTGATCATTGTCTTTGTATTTTTCAGTTACTGATTTTTTGGTAGGGCAGGTTTCATGAAGTTGTTCCCACGTCCCCGTTGTTCGATGGTTTCCCGTGGTTTTATTCCCTGTTATTTTTATTCTTTAAGACAAGCTCTACCAAAAGTAACAGTAAAAGGATATTGAGGAGTACCCGATATACTATTGCCGTCATGAAAGTTCGTGATTCTACCTTCGTCATTCCATTCTATAGTCGCAAAGTATCCGCTGTAACCTGCTAGGCCGGCTTTCGTTTGAAACGAAGTATAGAGTCGCGGTATTGACCCCGGCATAGCTTGCCCGGTAATATAGTACCCAGACATTACATTCCCACTCTTCTTGTACCCGTCCGGACAAAGGAGAGAAAGAGTTGTTAGTGATACGAATTCTATTCCTGTAAACGTGTATTCTTCTGTTACAAGAATTACTTCCTGTACAACTCCTCCTTGCGATAGCACCACGGTATGCTTGACATCGTTGTCCCCGGCAATGCCGATGGTAAACGTGAAGTTTTTGCCGGCCGCCGTGTTTGCCGGGATTTCAATCTCCATCGTGCACGCCTGGTAACCATCAATCGTTTCCTCGTAGTTTCGCGTATTGCCGGCATATTTCACCCACCAGCCCGTGTTGGTGAGAACTTCGATCTCCACGGTTCCGCCCGCCTGGGGAATGGTACCACCGTCGGCGGGGGTGGAGCTGACGAAGTCGAGCTTGGCGGGGACGACGAGGTTCAGCGTGAGTTGTCGGGTGATCTCGTCCAGACCGGGGGTGTTGACGCGCGTCGCGAATTGCAGGGTTCTGCTGTCGATCACCGTGCCCGCCTTTTCCGTCGACGCGGCGTCCTCCAGGGGGGTGAAGGTAATTGTCGGGGTGACGGTTTGGGTTGCGTCGGTGGCGAAAGCGAGCGTGGTGACGGAGACCGCCGTGAACCCGTCTAAGGTTTTACCGCCGAGCACGGTGTAGTACCAATCGATGGCGTTGGTGGAGAGGGTGACGTCCGCGGGGGTCGTCGTGGACATGTCGATGTCGAGCGTGTTGCCCGACGGGGAGGTGATGTCGAAGACGAGGGGCGTGCCCGACTGCACGATGGTGACGTTTTCCGTTTCCGGGCCGCCGTCCAGCGTGGCCTTCAGGTGGATGTCGCGCAGGGCGTATACCGGCGAGGGGAGGAGGGTGAAGGTGTAGTTGGTGATGGGGCCGGCGGGGTGCTGCGCGAGGTCGGTGAGGGTGATGGCGCCGGCGGAGTTGTCGCCGTCCGAGATTTGCCACTGCCTGGCGGAGATGACGCTGAAGTTGCAGACGCCGCCCGCTGCCTGGTAGGGGTTGGCGGTGATGGTGAAAAAGGCCTTGCCCACGGGGAGCTGGATGACGGTGACGCGGCGGGTGACTTGCCGGCCGGCGTCGGCGACGGTGATGGTGATCTCGCCGGCGAGCGATTCGTTGCTCCCGACCGCCCGCGCGGTGGGTTGGAACGCGTAGGTGGTGGAGGTGGTGCCCGTGAAGTTCGCCGGGGAGCGTCCGCTGATCCAGGCGATGTCGCCCGCGACGGTGATCGCGCGCGGGAGGCCGGCGATACTGGCGAGGACGGTGAGGGTGCCGGTGCCTACCGGATCGCCGTTGCTGTCGAAGACGAGCCGCGCCGGGGTGACCGAGAGTTCGAGGGCTTGCTGCTGGAGGAGGGTGATTTTTTTCCGGAGGTTACCGGCGACGATGTAGAACTCGCCGGCGCGCGATCCGGAGGCGAGAAGGTCGGCCGTGACGGTGATGTCGGTGACGGTTTCGCCGCCGGTGAAGGTATTCGGGCTAACCGTGACCCACGCGGGTTTATCTTCAATCGTCCAGCTGCCAAAGTCGGTGGCGACGCTGACATGCTGGTCGCCGCCGGTGCGGGGGAACTCCAACTCGTCGCGGTCGACGGCGAGGTAGTGCTGGTCGTTGAAGATGACGTGACCGAGGCCGCCGCCGTTCCACGGGAGTATTTCGACCTTGATGTTGGAGGGCTTGTTGGCGTAGGCCTCCTCCTTGGTGGGGTAGCCGCTGGCGTGAACTTCCTTGATGGTGACGATGTAGCGGTGGTTGCGCAGCAATGGGAGGCAGTCGCCATTGTCTTTGGCGAAGTCCACGCGGTAGTAGGTGGGCGCGGGGTTGTGGTTGTAGTACCCGCCGATGACGAGGCAGGTGTTCGTCTGCGCGCCGGCGGTGACGGCGTCCGCTTCAAAGGTGTAGATGTATTGATTATAGAGGTGGACGGGGTTCTCGATCTTTCCGAGAACTACCGTCGCGCCGGCGTGGATGGAGTAGGAGAGGGGCGTGCCCGAAACCTTTAACGGTGTTACCTGGTTGGCGAGAGAAGTAAGCGCGGGCAGATGGGGCGCCGTGGCCTTGCTGCCGTCCCACTGCGCGGCGTCGTACCCGGTGGCGGCGACGGCGGGGGCGAGGGATCCGGCGCGGTGATACTTATAGAGGTGCGCGCTGGCCAACGAAAAGATGTCGTCGGCATCCTCGCCTACCTGAAGATCTACCCTGGCAACAGACCTGGTCAAGGCGATGACGGGGACGGAGGGGGTGACGTCCAGGGCGATGGTAAGTCCATCGTGATAGCCCCACATCGGAATACCGTTGGTTTCAAACTCGTCCGTCCATTTGTCGGCGGGGTTGGCCAGCTCTTGCACGAGATTGTCCAGCACGGCGGCGCGGCCAGGCCCCGACGAGAGGGTGGACACGGGGAGCGTTACCGTGGAGGCGGCAAGGGCGGCGCGGGCGTTGGCCAGGACGACGATCGAATGATTGGTGCAGACGGGGAGCTTTACCGTGAAGCTTTTTTGTATGGCGGGGAGGGCGGAGGGTTCGTCGGCGACGGTGGAGCCGATGGCGCGGTATTTAAAATTCCCGGAGGCATCAAAGAGTAATACATCCACGGTGTTCACTGCATTTTCCCAGGCATCGTCCTTCGGCAGTGCGCGTGTGGCTGGCGTGCCGGGGACGGTGAGTGCGAGTGTCACGAGGCGTTCGCCGTCGTCAACGCCGGGGTTGTTTTCGTTGATATTCGTCACGCAGGAGGCGGCGAGGGCGAGGAAGATGGCGAGGATCGCGGGCAATACAAATACCCTCGCGTGCAAGCATGAAAAAAGGCGGGCAACTATACAAGGTATGGTTGCTCGCCCGGCGCGGGCGTGTTGCCCGCCGTGCCGGATTTCCGGCGAATGGT
>JAIRXZ010000082.1 GCA_031267995.1 Odoribacteraceae bacterium
CGGCGAGGGGGGAGGGGAGGGGTGTTTGCCCTGCCCGACGGGACGCGGCGGGGTGCCGGCGGGGTGTCGGGAGGCGCGTCGGGGGGGAGGTAGTACTGTGCCCGCGCCGTGAGGATCTCGAAGAAGTCGGCGGCCTTGAGGGAGGCGCCGCCGATCAGCCCGCCGTCCACGTCGGGCTTGGAAAAGAGGTCGTTGGCGTTGGCGGGCGAGCAGCTGCCGCCGTAGAGGATGGAGGTTTCGTCGGCGATGGCGTTGCCGTAGCGTTCGGCGACGGTGGCGCGGATAAAGGCGTGCATCTGCTGTGCCTGGTCGGGGGTGGCGGTTTTGCCGGTGCCGATGGCCCACACGGGTTCGTAGGCGATGACGACGCGGGCGAGGTCGCCGGCCGTCGCGTGGAAAAGTCCACCGGTCAGTTGTCGCTTGACGACGTCGAAGTGCGCGTCCGCCTCCCGTTCCGCCAGCGCCTCGCCCACGCAAAAGATGACGCGGAGGGGTGTTTCCAGGGCGCGGGTGACCTTCTTGGCCAGGATGGCGTCGGTTTCCCCGTGGTAGAGGCGTCGCTCCGAGTGTCCGATGATGACGTGTTTGGCGCCGGTGGAGGCAATCATGTCGGCGGAGATTTCGCCCGTGTAGGCGCCGGATTTTTGGGTGGAGCAGTCCTGCGCGGATACCGAGAGGCCGGGTTCCGTGATGTTGTGCGCGACCTTGGCCAGGTGGATGAACGGGGTGCCCAGGATGACGATGACGCCATCGGCGCCCTCCTTGTAGCGGAGGTACTCGTTGATTTCCCGCGATAGTTCAAGGCCTTCGTCGTAGGTCTTGTTCATTTTCCAGTTTCCTGCTACGATTTTTTTTCTCATGGTTACAATATTAGGGGTGATATTTCACTTTGTTTCTGGCGCTTGTTTTGCCCCGGTAGGTGCACCAGCAGAGGAGGAGGAGGGCGAGCAGCATCCAATGTTCGGCCCGCGTTTGCTGGCGGCTGATGCAGTAGGTAACGAGGTCGGCGCCGGCGAGTTCCGACACTTCGGGGATGTGGCGTTTCGACCATTTGCCGATGACAGTGCCCTCGTGCAGGATGAGTATGCCGGGGTTGGAGCGGATCATTGTTTTCAGCTGGGTGTCGTCCGAGGAACAAATGTCGTAGGGGACGCGGTAGCGTTTGGCGTGTGCGCGTACGCTTTCGGGAGCGGAGGAGGTGAGGCCGTAGATATTGTAGCCCCGATCGAGGAGGTGGTAGGCCAGGCGGTTGATTTTTGCTTGCGTTTCGGCGGGGACGTCCTCCACGCGACGGGTGACGACGAGCAGGGTGTTGCGCTTGTCTTCCAGGACTTCGTCGGTGATGTCCCCCTCGTCGGGGTGGTCGATGATGAAGTCGTGGATGGGGGGCAGTTCGCCTCGCTGGACGAGTGTTTGTTCGGTGCGCTCGTGCGTCCAGGCGCTGTCCTGCCAGGGGTAGTCATCTTCCGTGAAGGCCTTGACTTCGCCGCTTTCGACGTGTTTGTAGAAGAGGGTCAGGCGATAGCTGGGGGATTCCGCCCCGTTGGGTGGTTGCATGCCCTGGAGGATGTTTTTGCCGATGGCGTAGGGGCGGAAGTCTATGAGGGGGATGGTGCGGTAACTGTATAAGGATATGGCAAGCAGGTAGATGCCGTATAGCGCGAGCAGCCCTTTTTGTCGCGCCGGCGGGAGGGCGGGTTGTTCCATTTTCCTGCTCGCGAAGGTGATCCAGGCGAGGCATAGGAGGACGATGTTCTTCCCGAATGATTGCCAGTGGGTGAGGGTGAGCGCGTCGCCAAAGCAGCCGCAGTCGCTGACCGGGTTGGTGAGCGCGAGAAGGAGCGTCAACGGCGTGAAGAAGAGCATGTAGAGCATCGCCGCGACCGCGGCCGTCCGCCTGCAGAGGTTCAGGAGCAGGGCGATGCCGATAAGAAACTCCGTGAGGGATAGGGCGAAGGAGGCAAACAGCGCCAGCCCTTCCATGCTGCCCAGGCCGGCGGCGTTGAAGTACTCGGCAAATTTGTAGGCCGATCCCAGCGGGTCTACCCCTTTCACGAACCCGGAGTAGATGAAGGTGATCCCGATGATAATTCTGCACAGGCAACGGATGACGGGCATGGTCAGGTGATTTTAGGCGATTCGCGCTCCACCAGCAGGCGGATGAGTCCGAAGACGGCGTAGTTGATAATGTCCAGGTAGTTGGCGTCGATGCCTTCCGACACGAAGGCGACGCCGGCGTGATCCTCGATTTGCTTGACGCGGCGGATCTTCATCAGGATGAGGTCGGTAAACGAGCTGAGGCGCATCTCCCTCCAGGCCTCGTCATAGTCGTGGTTCTTGTCCATCATGAGGCGCTTGGCCTCGCGGAAGCGTTCGCGGTAAGCTTCCACCGCCTCCTCGTCGGCGATATGCTCGCGGTCGTCCATCGTCAGTTGAATCAGCCCTATAATGGCGTAATTGACAATCCCGATCAGCTCCGGAACGACCCCCTCGTCCACTTTCGAGACCCCTTTTTGCTCGATACTCCTCACCCGGTTGGCCTTGATATAGATTTGGTCGGTGACGGACGCCGGCCGCAACACGCGCCATGACGTGCCGTAGTCCCCCATCTTTTTCATGAACACATCCTGACAAGCATCGGTCACGCTATCATATTCTTGCGAGGTATCCAGCATTTATTCTCCGGTTAACGATGAAAAGTTTATAAACAAATTCTTAGATTTGGCGGGTAAAAGTAGAGACAATAATCGAATTTAGAAAGGATGGCGTGTGAAAAATAACAACCGTATGGAAAACTTTATTCAGGTGGGGGAGACCCGCGTGGGGCTGGAAACGCCCGTGGTGATGGGGATCCTGAACGTGACCGCCGACTCGTTCCACGACGGCGGGAAGTACGTCAGCGAGAGCCAGGTGGTCGCCCGCGTCAACGAAATTGCGGAACAGGGGGCGGCGATTATCGACGTGGGAGCATGTTCCACGCGTCCGGGCGCGCTGCCCGTCAGCGAGAAGGAGGAGATTGCCCGCCTGAGCTTCGCCGTGGAGCTGGTGCGACGCTATCATCCCCACCTGCCCGTCTCCATCGACACTTACCGGGCGAATGTCGCCAGGGAGATCATCGACTGCCTGGGCGAGGTGATGGTGAATGACATATCGGGCGGCACGATGGACGACAGGATGTTCCCCACGGTGGCGGAGCTGAACGCTCCCTACGTGTTGACGCACGTGCAGGGCACGCCGCTGGACATGCAGCGCGCCCCCCACTACGACGACGTGGCGCGGGAGGTGCACCGCTTTCTGGAGGAGCGCGTTGGGCGGTTGCGGGGGATGGGGTGCACCCGGCTGATCGTTGATCCTGGCTTCGGCTTCGGGAAGAGTGTCGCTCACAACTACCGCCTGATGGATTGCCTGGAGCGGTTCCTCGACCTGGGCTGTCCCTTGCTGGCGGGCGTTTCGCGCAAGAGCATGATATGTAAATTGCTCGGCATCACCCCGGCGGAGGCGCTGAATGGCACCACGGTGCTGAACACCATAGCCCTGGCGAAGGGTGCCGCCATCCTGCGCGTGCACGACGTGAAGGAGGCCGTGGAGGCGGTAAAAATTTATCACGCGACGAGGACGCTCGAGGATGAAAACGAGGACGCTCGACAATAAAATGTAACACATTATGAAGTACATCGGAGCACATGTCAGCGCGGCCGGCGGCGTGGAGAACGCGCCCTTGAACGCGCACGAAATCGGGGCTACGGCCTTCGCTTTCTTCACGAAAAACCAGCGACAATGGTCGTCGCCACCCCTTGATCAGCGTTCCATCGACCTTTTCAAGGAGCGCTGCCGGCAATTCCTCTACACGCCGGCGCAAATATTGCCGCACGACAGCTACCTCATCAACCTGGGGCACCCGGAGACGGACGGGCTGCTGAAATCGCGCGCCGCCTTTACCGACGAGCTGCATCGCTGCGAGCAGCTGGGGCTGGATCGCCTCAACTTTCACCCCGGCGGCACCCTCGGCGGCATCGACGAGGAGAGTTGCCTGTTCCGCGTGGCCGAATCGATCAACCGGGGGTTAGACAAGACACGCGGCGTGTGCGCCGTCATCGAAAACACTGCCGGTCAGGGCACCAACCTCGGCCACACCTTCGAGCAACTCGCCTACATCATCGATCGGGTGGAGGACAAGAGCCGCGTGGGGGTCTGCATCGACACGTGCCACGCCCTCGTTGCCGGTTACGACATCTCCACGCCGGCGGGCGCCAAGAGGATGCTCGATCGCTTCGACGCCGTCGTGGGCATCAACTACCTCCGCGGCTTCCACCTGAACGATGCCAAGAAGGGCGTTGGCTCGCGGGTAGATCGCCACGCGGATATCGGTCAGGGCACCATCGGCTTCGCCTCCCTCAGGCAGATCCTGAAGGACGTACGCCTTGATAATCTTCCCTTTATCCTGGAGACCCCGGACACCTCCCTGTGGCCGGAGACGATTCGCCTGTTGAAGGGTTTAGCCGCCTGACGCGTGACGAGGATTGGCGTTTTGTCCGACACCCACGGCTGGTTAGACCCGGCGATTGTCGACTTCTTCGAGGGGCGCGACGAGGTGTGGCACTGCGGCGACATCGGTAGCCTCGACGTGACGGATGCCCTCGATGCCCGCTTCCGCCTGCGGGCGGTGCACGGCAACATCGACGACGCCTTGACCCGCCGCGTCTTTCCTGCCTTCCAGCGCTTTAGCGTGGAGGGGGTGAGCGTGTTGATGACCCACATCGGCGGCTACCCGGGACATTACGACGGGCGGGTGGCCACTTTCCTCCGCCAGGAGCGACCCCGCCTCTTCCTCTGCGGCCACTCGCACATCGCCAAGGTGCAATACGACAAAGCCCTTGCCTGCCTGCACGTCAACCCCGGCGCCGCCGGTCGTTCCGGCTTCCACGTCGCGCGGACGGCGGTGCGATTCGAGATAGATGGCGAGAATATCCGCGAGATGGAGCTTTTAGAATTAAAGAGATAGAATTAAATCGCCCTCGCCTCGCGTGAAATCCCGTTTAGATCATTACTTTTGCCGCGAATAATTAAAATACGTGAACATGAAAAGCCTGGGATGGATTATGGCGCTATGGGCGACTTGCCTCGCGTGGAGCGGTGCATCGGCGCAGAACAACGCCGACGCGCAAACGCTCAAGTTTAACCAATTGCTGCGCGTGGTCGACCGTCTTTACGTGGACACCGTGGACGTTGCCCGCCTCACGGAGGTGGCCATCATCAGGCTCCTGGAGGAGTTGGATCCCCACTCGGTTTACCTCACGCGCGAGGAGGTGCAGGAGGCCAACGAGCCGCTGGAGGGAGGATTCTTCGGGATAGGCATACAGTTTAACATACTTGGCGACACGCTGATGGTGGTGGATGTCATCCCCGGCGGCCCCTCCGAGCGGGTGGGACTGCTGGCGGGCGATCGCATCGTCACCATCGACGGGGAGAATGTCGTCGGCATCGGCCTCACCAACACCGGGGTGCGCAAGCGGCTGAAAGGCGAGGAAAATTCCATCGTGAAGGTGAGCGTGTTCCGCGGCCGTTACTTGCTGGAATTCAATATCAGGCGGGGGATGATCCCCATCCACAGCGTGGACGCCTCGTACATGCTGGAGCCGGGCATCGGCTACCTTCGCCTCGCCCGCTTCGCCGCCACCACCGTCAGGGAGTTCGAGCAAGCCCTCCGCCAGCTAAAGGAGGAGGGGCTGGAGGATCTGATCATTGATCTCCAGGAGAATCCGGGAGGCTACATGGGCGCCGCCGTCGAACTGGCCGATCATCTTCTCGATTCCCACCGCCTGCTCCTCTACACCTCCGGCAAGGAGGCGCGCGCCAACGAATCCTACCACTCCACGCCCGACGGTCTTTTCCAGCGCGGCCGGGTGATCATCCTGCAAAACGAATCCTCCGCCTCCGCCAGCGAAATACTCGCCGGCGCCGTCCAGGACTGGGATCGCGGCCTCATCGTGGGACGCCGTTCCTTCGGCAAGGGCCTGGTACAACGCCCTATCCCCCTGCAGGATGGCTCGATGGTGCGCCTCACCATCGCCCATTACTACACCCCCTCCGGGCGGAGCATACAAAAGCCGTACAGGAAGGGAGAAAACTACCGCGCGGAGCTCTACGACCGCTACGACACCGGCGAACTCTTCTCCCGCGACAGCATCCGCGTCACCGACACCACCCGCTACTTCACGAAGGAGCGCCACCGCCTCGTCCACGGTGGCGGGGGGATCGTCCCCGACCTCTTCGTCCCCATCGACACGTCGGTGCGATACGCTTACTTCAACCTCTTGATGGCGAAGGGCGTGCTTCTCGATTACGAGTTCTACCACGTCAACCGTCACCGCGCTGCCCTCCGCGAGCGTTACCCCGCCTTCCGGCAGTTCAAGGAAAATTTCGAGGTGACGCCCGAAATGATCCGCGAAATCGTGCAAAAGGGCGAGGAACAGGGCGTAGCCCCGGACGACAAGCTGCTCGCCCCCGTGCTTCCGGAACTGAAGCGATACCTGAAAGCGTTGATCGCGAGAGATCTCTGGGGCATGAACGAGTATTATAAAATCATCAACGAAGGAAACGCCCCCCTCCGCGCGGCGCTGAAAGCCCTCCGCGACGGCAGCTACGAGAAAACGCTGAAAACAACCGAAAACAAACCACGCGCGAAACAATAAATAAACATTAAAAAACGAAGACAATGATGAAAAAGCTATCTTTAATTACCTGCGTGCTCGTCGCCCTGACCGCGACGGTACACGCGCAAGAAACGTTTGCCAAACGTGATATTATCGGCCATGTCGGCATCGGCATTGGCGGCAACATCAGCGGATCGGGCTACAAGATCGCCTTCCCGCCGCTTCTTATCTCCGGGGAATATGGGGTCATGGAAGGCCTCATTAACGGCAAGGGCGCCATCGGTGTTGGCGGGTATCTCGCCTACGCTTCAGACAAATACACCGGAACCGACATCAAACAATCCCACGTCATCTTCGGTGCCCGCGGCCTGTTTCACTACCAGTTCGTGGACAAGCTGGACACCTACGCCGGCCTCATGCTGGGGTACGAGAGTGTCTCCGTCAGCAACAACCAAAGCCATTTCCCAGTTACTGGTTCGGACTTCCTCCCCGGCCTCTTCATCGGTGGCCGCTACTACTTTACCGATCGCCTCGCCGCCTTCACCGAATTGGGCTACGGTATCGCCTTCCTCCAACTTGGCCTCGCCGTCAGATTCTAGGAACACAACCATCTTCTTCGCGCGTGACAAGGCCGTCACGGGGAAAATCTCCCCGGACGGCCTTTTTTCATGCCCCGTTCCCGGTGTTCCCGCGCCGATCGCCCCCTCCCCGGCCGTCGGAAGATCGTCGAGGACGCCGGACAGTCTGCCGCCAGCCGTCGGCAAGGTTTCGGGAATCCCGATAGTCTGCCGTCAGCCGTTGGCAAGGTTTCGGGAATCCCGACAGTCTGCCGCTGGTCGTCGGCAAGGTTTCGGGAATCCCGACAGCCTGCCGCCGGTCGTCGGCAGGGTTTCGAGGACGCCGGACGACCTGCCGCCGGTCGTCGGAAAAACCATCGGTCGCCCCGACGATCTGCCGCCGGTTGGCGGAAAAACCGTCGGTCGCCCCGACGATCTGCCGTTGGTCGTCGGCAAGCCTTCGGGTGCCCCGATTTTCCTGCACGCCGCGCCAGGTAATGGTTTCGACACTCCCGCGGCGCTCCTCGCGCCCCCCGTTTCTCTCGCTTTTACCCCGAAAACGTCATCTCCTACAGCTGTAAAGTTCCGCCCTACAGCTGTAGGGATGAAAATTACAGCTGTAGGGTTGAAATTTACAGCTGTAGGGCTGAAAATTACAGCTGTAGGGCTAAACTTTACAGCTGTAGGGCTGAAAATTACAGCTGTAGGGCTGGATTTTACAGCTGTAGGGCTGAAAATTACAGCTGTAGGGCGGAACTTTACAGCTGTAGGAGATG
>JAIRXZ010000083.1 GCA_031267995.1 Odoribacteraceae bacterium
CTACCTCTTATCGTAGACGTCCACCGGCTTGCCGCTGAACCCCTCCACGTGGCGGATGACGCGACCATTTTGGCCGGGGGCGATGTCCAGCCAATAGAGATGCCCCTCCGTGCCCACCAGCAGCTGGTTGGCGTCGCGCCCGACCTTCAACATGCTGACCTCGCCGGGTAAAGTGATGGCCGAGAGCGGTTCCGCCACCTGGCTGGAGGGATTGTAGCGATAGACGACGTTCCCCGACGAAAAGTAGATATCCGTCAAGTAAATCGCCCACAGCGTCCCCGGCGTGACGAGGGCGTCGTGCGCGAACGGTCGCTTGTACTGGCTCATGGCGAATTGCCCGCCGGACATAAAGCTGAGTTCCTGCATGATACCGCCGGCGTCGCGACCGAACAGGTAGAACCCCGTGGGGCCGGAGAGGAGGGTGATGAAATCCAGGTCGACGTGCGCCGGGTCCCAGTTGACCGGCGGCCCTTGCATGTGCGCCGCCTCGAACATCATGCCGGCAGCGGGGATGAAGCTGACGAGCGCCCGCTTGTCCACGTCGTACGACCAGTGGAAGGTGCCGCCCTGATCGACGGCGATGCAGGGCGCTAACGTGTAGAAACCCAGCACCGGCGGGGAGAAGAAGCCGAAGCCCGGCCACTCGTGATACCCCTCGAAGCGGCCGACGTAGAATTTGCCGTCGACAATGCCCGCCATCGTGCCGTTGTCCAGCGGGACGAAGCTCTGGGCGGATACCTGGCCGTCGGGGATGTCGAAAAAGTTCTCCTTGAAGTGGCGAATCTTGACGAAAGTGTTGACGTCGACGAGGACACCGGGGTCGTCCTTGTCCGCGCAGATCACCCAGTAGCCCATGTAGAGGCCGCCGACCATGTTGGGATTGTAGAGGGCGACGAGTTGCAGGGGGTCGCGCGGGAGCGGCTCGCCGTCGTTCATCAACTCGTAAACGCCCTGGCGCACCGTGCCTTCCGCCGCGATGAAGGATAGGCCGGCGCGCCCCCCACTGCCGGAGGTGAGCATGACCACCCCCTGGCTGAAGGCCGTGCGGCCGCTGATGTGGAAGGGGTAGAAGTACTTCATGCCCGTCAGGTGGTCGGTGACGATGAGCCTGGCCATGTAGAGCTGCGCGCGGAGGGTAAAGAGGATGTCGAGTTGCTCCCCCTCGTGGTGGTGGGTGTCCATGAGCACGGGGTCGCTGATCTCCCAGTGGTAAGTGAGTTGGGTTTTGTCGCTGAAAGTGACTTGCGGACGCACCAGCAGGCGGTCGCCGACGGTCACGGGATATACCTCGTCGATGACGACGACGGGTTGTTCGGGCGCCTGGTAGCGATAGTTTCCCTTGTCGTCGATGCAGGAGGCGAGGAGGGCGACGGCGAGGAGGACGGCGAATGATAGTGATATGTTTTTCATGACTTTCACGTGTTACATGTAGATGATGGTGGCGGCGTTGTCGTCGTCGAAGAAGATGTAGCGGTTGCCCGAAGGCCCCATGTTGACGAGGACGGCTGTGACGCGCTTGTCGGGTTTTGTTTTGTCGTAGAACTCGAACATGGTGGCGGGGACAGTCTCCACGAATGCGTAGTCGGGGTGCTTGGCGACCCACGCGACGGGGTCAAAGAGGAAGGCCTTGAAGTTTTTGATGTAGTTGAGGGACTGGATGGTCTTCTCGCCGTCGGTGGAGGGGTCGTTGAGATCGACGGTTCCCGACGAGCAGAGGAAGAGGAAGTGCTTGTTGCGGGAGTAGGCGCCCATGTCGCCTGCCCACCTGTCCCACCACCAGGGTTTTTCGAGGCGGTTGGAGAACGAGATGATGGCCGTGGTGAGCGGCAAGTTGGTGGCGAAATCCGGCGACTCCACGAGGCGCAGGGCGATGACGAAGGTGGAGTCCAGCAGCATCGGGTCGTCGCGATAGAGGGTGACGGGGAGGTTGAAGGTGCCGGAGTCCGCGGGGATGGTGTAGGCGGCGGCCAGCGGCGCGTGGTGGGTGGTTGGCGCGGCGGTGGTGAGCGACGGGATGATTTCCAGGTGGAACGTTCTGTCGCGGCGCACGCGCTGGCCGGAGATGATCACCGGCAAGTTGACGGTGTAGGCGTCCACCTCCGGCGGGTACGCGAAGGAGTAGGTGACGCGGCTGGCGGCGGTGTCGGCGAAGTTGAAGTAGATGTTGTCCTTGGGGGCGCGGTAGGCGTAGTCCCCGGCGTCGTCACATGCCGCGGCGAGTAAAAGGAGCGGCGCGAGGAGGCGTGGTATGTTTGTTTTCATGTCGTGTGGGTTTATTGTCAGCGATTTCCAAATTCAATTTCGTCGTCCGGGAGGGGGATGGTGTAGATTCTGGCGGGATCGTAGAGGATGCCCGATTCCGAGGTGATGCCTTTGCCCAATCGCTTGTTGGCGTAGAAGGCTTGTCCCTCGGCGAAGGTCTCCTTGCGATACTCTTTCAGCAGCTCGTCCTCGAAATTCGCGTTGGGCGCCACCACGTTGCGGTGCAGCCGGACGGTGTTGAGGTACTCCCAGGCCAGCGTCGGGTTGGTGGGGAAGACGGCTTCGGCGGCGATGAAGTACATCTCACCCAGGCGAATGGCCGGCATCACCAGGAAGTGCTTGTTGCCCACCTCTGCCGTTTCGCGGAGGTACTTGACGATCTGGTACTTTTCGTTTGAGTTGGACATGCGGAACCAGCCGTTGTAGCGATAGTCGCCACCACCGACACCCTCCGCCTCGTAGATGTTTTTCAGATGCGTGGTGTGGATGAAGTAGCCGACGGCCACGTCGTTATAGCGGTTGCGGAGGTTGACTTCGTTGGCCTCGTTGTACCAGGCAAAGAGAAGCTCCGGGTACATGACGTGATCCTTCTCGCCCGGCTCGGCCAGCAGCAGGGCGGGGTCAACCCACTTGAATTTGTTGGCGTTGATCACCTCGAGGGCTTGCCGCAGGGCGTCATCGGGGCGATCCATGTAGAGATAGGCGCGCGCCAGGGTGCCGCACACGGCGTAGTAGTTGAGGCGATGCCGCCGGTTTTGGAGGAATAGCTCGGCGTTGGCCTGTTCCGTTATCGTGTCCCCGTCGGTGTTGTATCCCACCACGTAGGCGGGGTCGCGGATGGGGTCGTTGGTTAGCAACGTCTTCGCTGTTTCCAGGTCGGCCGTCAGGCGCGACAGCACCGTCTCGACGCTCGACAGCGGGGTCACGCGGTTGGAGTAGGTGGTGACGTAGGGGATGGCCGGCGCGGTGGCGTCCGCGGTGAAGGCGGGGCTGAATAGGCGCAGGAGGTCGAAGTGGAGGAACGCCCGCAACGCCAGCGCCTCGCCCTTAACGAGGTTGTACATGCCGTCGCGGAAAAGCTCCTGCCTGCTGTCGATGTTCTCCAGCACCAGGTTGCAGTTGACGATAGCCGTGTAAGCGGCGCTCCAAACGGAGGCGGCGCGCCATTTAAAGGTCTCGTCCGCGAAGTCGAAGGCTGCGGTTTTGGCATACGTGGTGTAGTCCTGTGGCTCGTAGGAGTAGTTTTGCATCATCGCCTCCTGCAGCTCTACCGTGGAGAGGCCGCCGTAAAACATATTGTCCGCGCAACGACTATATATGCCGTTGATTGCCTCGAAGAAGCCCTCCTCGCGGGAGAATAGTTCCTCGACACTCACGCTCGACTCCGGCTGCACGTCCAGCCACTTGTTGCAGGAGACGAGGGGGAGCAATAACGCGATGTATAATAGGTGTTTCATGATATGCTTTTAAAAGGTGGTTTGAATGGAAAAGGTGAAACTGCGGGCAAACGGGTAGTTGATGCCCCGCTCCAGGGCAATGGTTGAGGCGCGCCAGAGGTCGTTTGCCGTGACGGAGGCGCGCAACGTTTGCAAGCCCACGCGTTGCATGGTGCGCGGGTCGACGTCGTAGGAGAGGTAGAGCGAGCGCAGCTCCAGCAGGTTGTCCTTCTGGATGAAACGCTCCGTGACGCGGGTGTTCCCGTGGTCGCGGATGTCCTTGTAGAGCGCCTTGTCCCCCGGCTTCACCCAACGGTTGTCCCAGGCGCGGCGATCCAGGTTGTAGCGCGGGTCGGCGTTCTCCACCTTGTCCACCAGCGTCTGGTTGTACTCGTAACCGCCAAAGCGGGTGTAGCACGAGAAGCTCAACAGGAAGCCCTTGTAGTAGACGCTGCCGCCGAAGTAGCCGTCCAGGTCGGGGGTGGCGTCGCGGATACCCACCACGTCCTTCACGTCCCAGTCATAGGTCAGCGTGCCGTCGCGCTTGACGAAGATCTCCTGTCCGTTTTCCGGGTCGATGCCCCGCGAGGGGACGGCGTAGATGGTATTCATGGAGGCGTTTTCGTTGTAGCGCACGAGGGGGACGCCCATCGACTGCTGCTCCTGGTCAGCCCGCTCGTTGAGCTTGGTGAGGGCGTTGGAGATCTTCATCAGCGTGTTGGTGTTGTGGACGAAGTTGCCGGTGAGGGTGAGCGACAGGTTGTCGCGCTTGAGGAAGTTCCACTTCAGCCCCAGCTCGAAGCCCTTGTTGAGGATATCGCCCAGGTTCTCGCGGTAGTACGCGAAGCCCGTCGAGGGGGGCAGGGTGACGTCCGTCAGCATGTCCTTGGTGAGCTTGTAATAGTAGCGCCCCGTGAGGTAGAGGCGATCGTCGGCCAGCCCCACGTCCGCGCCGGCGTCGTAGTTGAGGGTGCGTTGCCACTTGAGGCTGCTGTTGCCGTACTGCGTCACCCCGGCGCCCACGCCGGTGGAGTACCACTGGTTTTTGTAGTACTCGTACAGCGTGTTGGCCATGTAAGGGGAGAAGGAGACCGAGCCGGTCAAGCCGGCGTTGACCTTCAGGCGGAGCTGGCTGATCAGCCCGGCGCGCTTCATGAACTCCTCGCGGTGCACGTTCCACCCGGCGCCAACAGCCCAGAAGGGGGCTACGCGGTTGTCCGACCCGAATTTGGACGATCCGTCCGCCCGCGCGGAGAGATCCAGCAGGTAGCGGTTCCGGTACGAGTAATTGAGGCTGAAAAAGAGGCCGAATAGCCGCTCTTTGTCCAGCGAGGAGGAGGGGGCGCCGTTCTCGGCATAGCCCTTGGCGTAGCCGATGTCGCTAAAGCGGTCGTTGGTGAAGCCGATGGCCGTGAAGGACTTCCCCCGGTTCTCCCCCGCGCGGATATTCGCCCCCAGCGCGAGGTTGAAGAAGTGCTCGCCCAGTGCCCGGCTGTACGTCAACGTGGCGCTGCCGTCGGCGTGCCACTCCTTCGCGTCGCCGTAGACGTATCGCCCGCGCTTGTCCAGATCGGCGAAGCTGTAGAAGTAGAACTCGTTGGCGTAGGGCGACGTGAATATGTCGCTGCTACTGCTTTTGCGCGTGAGGCCAATCAGTCCCCGCAAGCGCAACTCGTCGGTCATGTTCCACTCGATGGAAAAGAGGTCGCCCAGCTCCCAGTACTCCGACTCGCTGAAGCTGCTCAACGAGGCGTTGTACAACGGGTTCAGCACCACGCTCTCGCGGATGCTGCCGCCGGCGCCTCCCCTATCCGTCCACGTGTCCACGTTCTGCGCGACGCGGCCGTTCTCGCCGCTCTTGGGGTAATAGGGGTTCATGCGCACGTACTCCGAGAAGTTCCCGTACGGAGAGTCCGCCCCCTGCACCCTGGCTACCGAAAGGGTATTCTTGAAAAGCAACACGCGATCCAGGTCGTATGACAACTCCATGCTCATGCCCAGCCGGTCGCGCGTCGATCGCTTCATCACCCCCGGCATGGTTTGGTACTGGAGGCTGATGCCGTAACGGACGGTGGGCGAGCCACCCTCCACGAACAGGGAGTGCTTGTGCCCGAACGCGTTCTTCACCGGCTGCGCCAGCCAGTAAGTATCCACCCCGCTCAACACGTTGAACCGCTTTTGGTAGTACAACTCCTCCTGATCGTCCAGCGAAATGCCCGGCGTTTCGTACACCCCGGCCAGCCGCTCGTACTCCAGCTTCTCGGCGGCGTTCAGCACGTCGTAGGAGGCCAGGTCGGGGAGGCTCGCGTTCAGCTCGTAGTTGTACGACACCCGCAGCTGCCCCTCCTTCGGGGCTACCGTCGTGATCACCAGCACGCCGTTGGCCGCCCGCGAGCCGTAAATGGCCGTGGCCGCCGCGTCCTTCAGCAGGGAGATCGACGCCACACGGTTGACATCCAGGTCGTAGATCTTCTCCACCCCCACCTCGTAACCGTCGAGGATAAACGTGGGGAGGTTCACGGAGCTGTTGATGTTATCGCGCCGGAGCACCTCGCCCCCCGCCCCCGTGGGCACGGAGGAGGCGCCGCGGACGTTGATATTCGGCATCTTGTTGGGATCGGAACCCGCGAGGTTGTCCGCCAATACCCTGAACGAGGGGTCGAAGGCCTCGATCGCCCGCGCCAGGTTGTTCGGGTTCACCCGCTTCAGCTCCTCCCCCCGGACGATGACGGCCGCGCCCGTGAAATTATCGCGCCGCCGGTTGAAATAACCGAAGGCTACCACCTCCTCCAGCGCTACCTCGGCCGCCTGGAGGGTGATTTCGTAACGGGTGACACCCGCCTGCAGGGGCACCTCGCGCGTCTCCATCCCGACGAAGGATACCT
>JAIRXZ010000169.1 GCA_031267995.1 Odoribacteraceae bacterium
AAATCCTTCCCATCGACCCTTACAATCAAATCGGATTGGCGGGATTCACGTTGAAAGAAGACGTGAAGCAAGCGGAGGCCATCTTCAAAGAGGTGCTTTCCGGTCGGCTTTACAAGAAAGACGTGAACGTTCACCTGGCCGTCGCCAATGCCTACCTGCAAGCGGGCAACACCGCCAAGGCGATGGAGTACATCGAGCGCGCAAAGAAAAGCGACAACAAGAGCGGGTACCCGTTTTTGCTCGAAGGGGACATTCTGCGATCCCAACATCGCCTGGGAGAGGCCGCCACGAGCTATGATCACGCCATTTACTTCTCCCCGGAGCTGGTAGGAGCCTACATGAAAAGCGCTCGCATCTACATGACATCCAATTCCAACAGAGCCGTTGCGCAGGAAAAACTGCAAAAGATCAAAGAATTTGCCCCTGACTTTACCGGCGTGGACTGTCTGCTTGGGGAGTTGTACGAGTTGCAGGGAGATTCCAAAAAAGCGCTGGAGCACTATTCCCGTTTTATCGAGGCGGGCAATTACGACGTGGAGCACCTGCTCAGGTACGCGGGTATTCTCCACTTCGACAAGCAATATGAAAAGATGTTGCCCATCATCCTCCCGGTGCTGGAGAAAAACCCCGACAATTTGGTCGCCAAACGCTTGCATGCTTACGCACTGTCCAAGACCGAAGGGGGAGGAAAGAGCATAGAAGCCATCAAGCACTTTATAGAGACAACCCCGGAAGATAGTCATATCGCCCTGGATTACTCCTGCTACGCCGAGCAACTGATTGCCAATGATCAATATGCTGAAGCGATTCCCTACTACGGGAAGGTCATACAGAAAGACTCCACCAAGCGCGCCCTTTGGTTGACGATGGGAGATACATTCGTCAGGATAGGGAGTCGCGACTCGGCCGATTATTATTACGCTCTTTATGAATCGATACTGCCTTCTCCTGATCTCCAGCTTATTTTCAAAAGGGGACGGAATCTGTTCTTTGCCGGTTCGTCGGACAGCGACCAGCAGGAGCGCCACGCTACCCTGCAGAAAGCCGACACCATGTTCGTGCGGCTCCTCGAGTTAGCCCCGACGTTTGTACCGGCCTATTTCTGGAGAAGTCGCATTCACGCGCTTCTTGATCCCGAGACTATTGACGGGCTGGCCAAGCCTTTCTTCGACGAAGCGATCGCGAAGGCAACGGAATCGGGCGACACGGAGAGGTATAAGAAAGATTTGTCGGAGGCTTACAGGTATCTGGGGTATTATTATTACCAACAGGCAGACAGTATGCCCAAGAAGGAGAACAATATCTCGGATGCTGCCCGCGAAAAGTATTTGGAAGCCAAGAAACACTTCGCGAAGGCTTTGGAGTACAACCCGGATGATGCGATTTCTGCCGAAGCGCTTCAGGGGTTAGCCACCATCCAGTAGAGGCGAAGAATACATCACCGGTATTAAGATATCGAGACACGGACTGCTTGAATGGTAAATCATTCAAGCAGTCTTTTTTATGCATACGCGCTCGTGTCATCAGGTGGGTGATGCGGATTCTAATGGACGGGGTTTCAACGGACGAGTTCTAACGGACAGGGTTCCACCACAAGGTTCCATCGGACTACTCTTGCACCGCAGTCAAGAGGGTGACGCCAACGCTTCGCGAATCTTTCTCGATGTTGCTAAGGAAGTGGGGTTGGAGGACGGTCATTTGGTGGTCTGCTGCTTTTGGGGATTAAACTTGGGAAGTTTAGTTTTGTGGGGCGGGGTTCTGCGCTATTGATTGTACCCCTCAAAGGGTTATGGTATCGACACGAAATTCCGGGCAGAGAGACAGAACGTGATCTACCCGATGCGGTGGCAAACCACGAGAGGGTAAAACGTGGTCTACTATCCGGTGGCAAGCCACGAGAAGGTGGAGCGTGATCTACCCGATGCGGTGGCAAACAATGAGAAGGTAGAATGTGATCTACTCGATCCGATAGCAAACCACGAGAAGGTGGAGCGTGATCTACTTGATTCGATGGCAAGTCATGAGAAGGTGGAGCGTGATCTACTCGATGCGGTGGTAAACCACGAGGAGTCGGGAGCGTGATCTATTCAACCCGGTGGCAAACCACGAGGAGGGCGCCTTTCCCGGACAAAGTAGTGGCGAAAATATGAGCATCTCCCCCATCGGCAATCCCGCTTTTGCGGCGCAATTCGGCAACGGAGAGGGTAAAATTGCGGGTAGTAATATTGGCGCGCGGGCAGCTCCGAGCCAGGGCGGTGAGCGCTTTGCCGGAAAAAGGAATCACGTCATCCACGGCGAACATTTTCCCGGGAAAACCCTCCAGGCGGCGATCGGCGGTATAAAGATGACTGCGCGGGTGCAACTTGCAGAGATCGAAGCGCGTGGCAACCACCTTAAACGCCCCGGCCTTCATAATCGCGGCATGTGGTTCATAGAGAAACCCCTCCACCCGCGCAGCCTCCCGCGGCGCGGCCTCCCGTTCCTCGCCGGGAAAAAACGCGAGCGACTGCTCCTCGCCGGAAGCCGTAACATTCACCGCGCGGATAGCGGCATTCCCTGGCCGGTACACCCTTCCCAGCGTGAACAGCAGCTCCTTACACTCGTTTCGGACGGCGAGAATATGCACCTCCTCGCACTCCGGGAGCAGGGCAAGCCCTTCCGTGATATCCACCATCGGCGAACACTTCACCACCAGCCGCGGCGCACGCTCCAGCAGCAGCGGCTTGAGTTGCAGGACATCCGGCGCGCAATCGGCCAGGGCAAACACCCGTTTATCGCCACCCGGTCGGCGCGATGGATCGACGTACAGCGTATCCGCCCGGACGCCCGCGAGCACCTCCCCGGCATCCCCCTGGCAGACGGAAATATTGGTAAGCCCCAGCGTTTTAAAATTCTCCTCGGCCGCCTGGCAACAGGCCGGATCGCGATCCGCGTAAACCACCTGCCGCGCCACGCCGGCAAACGCGGAAGCATCCACCCCGAGGCCGCCCGTCAAATCGCACAAAGAATCGCCCGCGAAAAGTCGGCGTTTATAGCCAGCGGCAACCTCCGACGAAGCCTGTTCCACGGCCACCCGCGAGGGAAAAACGATCCGCCGGTTGGCGTACCACGTCGGGAGCTTCTCCTTCGCCTGTCGCCTGGCGAGAATTTGTTCCGCGACAAAAGGGAGCGGCACGCCGGGAAACCTCCTGGCAGAGAGAAGGAGACGGTCAACCGCCTCATCCTCATGCTCGCGAATAAAATCGATCAGCTCCGGGGTTAGCAAGGATGGCATGGCGGCGCGGGATTAAAAACCTTGTCGAACCCGCGCGATAGCCTCCTGCCGGGTGTCGATCACTCGATCGCACCAGCGGTCAAACGCCTCGTCGGGAAGCTGCAACTCCGGTCGCGCCAGGATATTATCGATCGTCTCCTTGATGCCGACGCGGAACGGGATCGTCGCCTCGAACCCTGGGACGAGGCGTTTAATCTTCGCGTTATCAAACACCACGGAATTGGCCTTATCGCCGATCAGGCTGGCCGCGAGATCATTATCGCTGCAAGCCGCGAGAAACTCCGAGGCGACATGCACGGCGCGCAGGGGCACGCCCAACGCGTCGGCGATCCCCTCGTAAACCTGGTTCCAGGTCAGCGTCTCGTCCGAGGTAACGTGGACGGCCTCGCCGATGGCGGCGGGATTGCCCGTCAGCCCGGCGAACCCCCTGGCGAAATCGCGCGCGTGCGTCATCGTCCAAAGCGAGGTGCCGTCGCCGTGAATGATGACGGGTTTCCCCTCGATCATCCTCCTGATTACCTGCCAACTCCCGCGTTCCCCGCGCACGCCGAGGGGCACGGTGCGCTCGGCATAAGTGAAGCTGGGGCGGACGATGGTAACGGGAAAACCCTCCTGGCCGCGGAGGCGCGCGAGGTACTCCTCGCAGGCGATTTTCTCCCGCGCGTAGGCGGAAAAGGGGTTGCCGAGCGGGGTATCCTCGGTAACGCGGTAGCCCTCCGGCGGTTTGCGGTAGGCTGACGCCGAGCTGATAAAGATAAATTGTCGCGTTTTATGCTTGAAGAGGCGGTAATCTTGCTCCAGGTGCGCGGGCGTGAAGGCGACGAAATCCGCCACCGCGTCGAACTCCAGCGGGGCAACGAGTTGCGCGACAGCCTGTTCGTCCCGCGCGTCGGCGAGGAGGCGCGTGACCCCGGCGGCGGGCAGGAGATCGTTCCTGTTCCCGCGGTTGACGACGTAGAGGTGGTGCCCGTCCTCCACCAGCCGGCGGGAGACGGCGGCGCTGATGGTGCCCGTCCCCCCGACGAGGAGTATTTTCATGATATTTTTTAGTTTTGTTGACATAAACGAGAGACGACCACTCCGGGAGTGATCGTCATCTTGAGGTCGGTAGCAGAATCGAACTGCTGTACACGGTTTTGCAGACCGTTGCCTAACCGCTCGGCCAACCGACCCTTTCGCGATTTGGTGAGGCAAATGTAATTCGATTTTTCGAGACGCGCAAGGGCGCGCGAATTATTTCGAGAGGGTGACGCTGGTGGCGGCCACCTTCCCTCCCAGCGGCGGGTTGAGCTTGGAAATCTTGACGGTGGCGGCGGCCAATCCCGGCAGGTTCTCGTGGAGGGCGTCCAGGACGCGGCCCGCGACGTGCTCGAGGAGGCGCGAGGGGATTTTCATCTCGCGGGCGACGATCTCGTACGCGGCGAGGTAGTCGATGGTATCGAGGAGGTTGTCGCTGGTAGCGGCCTTGTCGCAGTCGGCGGTCAGCGCGACGTTGACGATGAATTTGTTTCCCACGACGCGTTCGGCTTCGTGGCATCCGTGATAGGCGAAAAATTCCATGCCTTCAATTTCAATGGTTCCTTTCATACGTTTTGTTTTTTAGCGTGTACGTGTTGTTTTTTAGTGTGATAACGTGTGTTTTTCCCGCGAGGACGGATGGGCTGTGTGGCGGTTGTTCGCGTCCGGCGCGGGGTTTTCCCCGCCGGGGGAGTGATGCGCGCTTCCTGGGGCGAGGACAGGGCTGCTTCTCTTCCCCGCGATCCAGGTTGTTAACAGGTAACTCATGTTGCTTGTGTCTAATAGTTTGCCGTGTTTGTTTTTCTCTTGTTCGCGTTTGCCGTTGTTTTTGAGTCTGTTCACTCAACTGTATCATTTTCTCTTTGTCTACCATCAATCTACCCATCTGTCTTCAAAGATAATGACAAATTGCGACGTGATTTGTCTCCACGCCGCCACTTGCTTTGTCTTCTCTAATATTTTTGATTGCACCAGGAACAACAGCTTTATCAATGCCATATCACTGCTGAAAACTCTCTTGATTTAGTCACCTTACGCAACTGACTGTTAAAGCTTTCTATGATGTTAGTAGTATACATCAAACGTCGAATTTGATCCGGGTAGTCG
>JAIRXZ010000166.1 GCA_031267995.1 Odoribacteraceae bacterium
AAAAGATGATGTCGCCCGCGCGCTTGTGGTAGAAAGAGTTCTGTACCAGGTGGCTGGCGCCGCCGGGCGAACCGGAACGGGTGAGGGCGTGGGCTGTCATCACCTTGCTGATGCCCTCGAAATCAATCATCATGCCGGCGGCGCGCTCCTGCATCTCTTGCGCGTTCAGTCCTTTCTCGTCGATCAGGTCGCGATTGAGATAAACCTGCACTTGATCGTAGTCGACGACCCAGTCGCCGGGGCCGTAGAGCAGGCCGAGGTAGGATTTCAGTAACGCCACGGCGCGGGAGATGGCGAAGTACTGGCTGCTGACTTTCAGGCGTTCCATCTCCGGCGGGAGCAGCTCCCTCGCCTCGGCAAAGGTGAGAAAAGCGGTGTAGTTTTCCTTCCCGACGGCCTCGTCCAGGTGGGTGAAGAGGGCGTTTAGATCCCTGTCCAGGCGGAGGACGACGTCCTTTTCCTCCTCCGAGTCGAGGGCGAAGTCGCGATGCATGTAATCCAGGCAGGAGAAGTTGAGCGCCAGGAGGTCGGGGGCGTCGTCCTTGCCGAGTTGCTCCTCGGTGATCAACGCCTCGGCGAGGCTGCATACCAGCGTGTTGGCGTGTGGCGTTGCCTTCAGCACGCGGTAGGTGTTGTACTCCCGCTTGGCGCGGGCGACGTCGTAATAGAAGTTGCCGGGGGCGCTGGAGCGGTTGAAGCGGGCGATGGTGGAGGCGTTCTCGCGCGACAGCGGCAGCCATCCCTTGTGGACGAACATATCGCTGTCAATGATGTAGTTGAAGCGCGAGAGCCAGGTGGGGATTCGCTCGCCGTAGAAGGTGGAGGATACCCACTCGCCGGTTTCCTCGCTGTACCAGATGGCGAGGTCGGCACTGTTGCCGCCACTGAGGACGGCCTCCTCGCCGTTCATGGCGATGCTGAATACTTTTGATGCGGCGTTGCTCATTTTCAGGGCGCTGCCGAGGGATAGCGCTTGCAGGAAGCGGGGGGAGAGGCTTTGGATGTCCGTGGCGCCACCGCTCCCGATTTCGAGGTGCGCGGGGGAGAAGACGGAGGATTGCCGGGTTTTGCGCAGGCGGTCGTACCAGGCGTGGGCGATGATGCCGTGGTCGGCGGGGAGCATGCCCGTGTAGATGCTGGCATGGTCGACGCCCGTTTGGGAGTAGAAGTAGTTGTAATCCAGCATCCAGGCGTTGCCGGCTGTTGCTCGCGGGAGGCCGCCGGGGGTCAGTTCGTTGGCGTACCATTCCAGCCATTCGGGGTGGAAATGGCTGATGACGATGCCCACGACGAGCTTGGGACGGTCGCCGGCCGACGCGGGAAACAGGAAGGCGATGGCGCAGAGGGAGATGATAATTCTTTTCACGGCTTTTTTGTGTTTGTTCATGGGAGCAAGGCGTGGCCTTTTTCCCCCGCGAATGTAGCGAGAATATGTTCACGCGCAAGCGGGGGAGGGGGGATGGGGCGTCCGGGAGGGGGCGCGGGCGAGGAGTTGTGGATGTTTGGCCGCGGTCTCTCGTGCGCGCGCGCGTTCCTTACTATTGTCGGGCGTCACCATGCGCTTGCCGGGCGTTGTCACTCGCCAGGGCGCTGCCGGCGGGCGTTGGCGGGTCTTTCTCAAAAAAGATTTTGTCTATCGCGGGGCAGCTTTCCATATCTTAATTTGTTTCGTATATTTACGCCACGAAATTTTTAAGGAACTTTTGTATGAATGACACGAAATGTGAGTTAATAGAGCGGCTGAGAGACTACGTGCATCGTTACGGGCTTACATTGTCGGAGGAGAAGTTGCGATCTGTCGGGACGTCGCTCGCCGAGGTTCGACAGTACTTCCCCGACGGCGCGGAGGAGGATCTGGTGGCCGCCATCCTGGAGCGGGAGCGGGTGTGTTTCGAGGAGATTTTTGACGAGTACAACTTCGACGGTTGGAACGCGATCGATATCATGCTGCTGGTGGGGGACGAGATTAACAAGCGGTTCTTCTACCTGTCGCCGTCGGTAACGTTCAAGCTGGCAAATCCTTACCCTGAACTGTACCGTCGGCACTTGTCGGCGCGGTCGGAGTTTATCTTCCAGAAAATCAAGATCAATATCGAGAAGGGGATGAGGCAGGGGATGTACAAGAATGATGTCTCCAGCGAGATGGTTGCCCGGATGTATATCGCCAAGCTGAACGATATGCATAACAACGAGATATACCCGCCCGAAGGGTTCGAGTTTGCTACCATCTTTAACAGCATGATCGACGGCGTGATCCGGACGATTACCAACGGGGAGGGATGGGATTATTACAAGCAACGCAAGCAATTCTACTCCGTGCTGAATTTTAACCGATAACCTTTCATAATGCTAATATCATGAACGTGAACAAGTATCAAATCGACGACGTCGACCGGAAGATTTTAACGCGCCTGGTGGGTAACGCGCGGATCCCGTTCCTGGAGATTGCCCGCGAGTGCGGCATCTCGGGCGCGGCTATCCACCAGCGGGTGAAGAAGATGGAGGACACCGGGATCATCGAGGGCTCGCGGTTTATCGTGAAGCCTGAGGCGCTGGGGCTGGGCGTCTGCGCTTTCGTGGGGGTGACGCTTGATCATGCCCACGCCTACAAGACGGTGGTGAAGGAGATAGAGACCGTGCCCGAAGTGCTTGAGTGCCATTTTATCACGGGGGCATACACGTTCCTGATCAAGCTCCGCTGTACCGATCACGACCATTTGATGGATATCCTGATTAACACGTTCCAAAATATTCCCGGCATTGCCAAGACGGAGACTTTTATCTCGCTGGATCAGTTGATTGACAAGCAGATTAGCATGTACGGGAAGGAGTAACGGGGAGCGCAACGCGCAGCCCGGCGGCGATGACGCGCGCGTGCACGGGAGAGGTGAAGAAGCAGGGGTCGCCGTCGACGTGTCCCTCCGGGGCGGCGTCAAGAATGGTGACCTCGCGGCAGGGCACCCGGTGGAAGTGGGGGAGTTTTTCGACGCGGCGGGTGGCTACGCGGAGGAGATAAAGGGGGATCTCGACCAGCCGCGGGCGACGTAAGACGCAGAGATCCAGCAGCCCGTCGCGAGTGGAAGCGCCGGGGGCGATGACGAAGTTGTAGCCGTACTGCGAGCCGTTGGCGAGGCTGACGATGAAGCCGCGCTCGCTCCACGTCTCCTCCCCGACGCGGAAGGTGTATTCCCGCTCCTTGTAACAAAACCACAGGCGCACGGCCGCGCGGACGTAGGCGAACAGTCCGCGCGAACCACCACCGGCAAAGAGGTGCGCGGTGGCGGCGTCGAACCCCAGACCGCTGACGTTGAGGGAGCTGTGGCCGTTGATCTCTATGATGTCCATCCATTCGGGGGTGCCGTCCAGCAGTTGCGTCAGCGCGCTGTCCACCCGCGTGGAGTAGCCCAGGTGCCGGGCGAGGCCGTTGCCGCTGCCGAGGGGGATGATTCCCATGATGATACCCGTCCCGCGAAGGGCGCTTCCCACCTCGTTGACCGTCCCGTCGCCCCCCACGGCCACGACGTGCGTGAAGCCCTCGGCGGCAGCCTGTTCCGCCAACTCGCGGGCATGCCCGGCGTGCTTCGTGAAGCGGACAACGCTGTGGATGCCGGCGTAACGCGGGTGGCGCGACAGTCGGCGAGGCAACCCCTTCCCGGCGCCGTGGCCGGAGATGGGGTTGACGATAAATAGGAAATCGCGCGCCATCAATTTCCCCTCCCGATGCTGTAGTACGTGTAGCCGAACTCACTCATTTGCCTGGGGTCGTAGATATTGCGACCGTCGAAGATGATTTTTTGTTTCAATGCCTTTTCTATAAAGGTGAACTTGGGCACTTTGAACTCCGCCCACTCGGTGATCACCACCAGGGCGTCCGCCTCCCGGAGGGCGTCGTACATGCCTGACGCGTACTCGATAACATTGCCCAGCCGCCGGCGCGCCTCGTCCATGGCCACGGGGTCAAACGCCCGCACGGAGGCGCCGGCGGCCAGGAGCTGCTCGATCAGCACCAGCGAGGGTGCCTCCCGCATGTCGTCGGTGCCCGGTTTAAAGGACAAGCCCCAGAGGGCGAAGCGTCTGCCGGCGAGGCTCTTCCCGAAATGTCGCGTGATCTTGCGGAACAGCGTCCCTTTTTGCCGCTCGTTCACCCGCTCCACGGCCTTGAGCAGGTCAAGCTCGTGATGAAAATCGTCGCCGGTTTTGATCAACGCCTTGACATCCTTCGGAAAACAGGAGCCGCCGTAGCCGCAGCCGGCGTTGAGGAACTTGCCACCGATGCGGCTGTCGCTGCCGATGCCGCGCTTGACCGACTCCACGTCGGCGCCCACGATCTCGCACAAGTTGGCAATGTCGTTGATGAAAGAGATGCGGGTGGCCAGCATGGAATTGGCCGCGTACTTGGTCATTTCGGCAGAGAGAATATCCATGTATAAAATCGGTACGTTGCTCAGCGACAGGGCGTGATACAGGCGCTCCATCACGCGCCGCGCCCGATCGCTCTCCACGCCCACCACCACCCGGTCGGGGGCAAGAAAGTCGCTGACGGCATCGCCCTCCTTTAGGAACTCCGGGTTAGACGCCACGTCGAAGGGAATCGCAGCGCCCCTCGCCTCCAGCGCCTTGGCGATGGCGGCTTTCACCCTGAGATTCGTTCCCACCGGCACGGTAGATTTTGTAACCACCACGGCGTAATCGCTTAACCACTCGCCAATTTCCTTGGCCACCCCCAGCACGTAGCGCAGATCGGCGCTCCCGTCCTCGTCCGGTGGGGTGCCCACGGCGATGAAAACAGCATCCACCTTCCACATCGCCTCCTGCAACGAGAGGGTGAAAAAGAGGCGGCCGTCGGCCTGATTCCGGGCGACAATCTCCGCCAGCCCCGGCTCGTGGATGGGCATCCTGCCCGCGTTCAACATCTCTATCTTCCTGCTGTCCACGTCCACGCACGTGACCGTGATCCCCATCTCGGCCAGGCAAGCGCCGGAAACCAACCCCACGTATCCTGTACCTATAACTGCTATTTTCATCGGGAAAGTGTTAATGATTAGATCGGCAAAAATAGAACAAATAGTGCTGGCAACCTTATTTAAATTGCTATTTTTGTAGCCGTGTATTTACCCTAAACTCAATGTAATTATGAAGAAACAGTGTCTTATCTACGTCGCCGTTCTGTCGCTCCTGTGTGTGCTGGGGTGCAAAGAGGGCAAGAAGAACATCCTGGAATACAGCAAGTACATCTCCGGTTTCACGCAGGGGATGATCCGCTCCACCGACCCGATATATATCCGTCTGGAGAGCGCCGCCCTCAAGTTCAACGACTCGCTGCCCGTGCCCGTGGAGAGCCTGTTCAAGATCGCCCCGGACGTCAGCGGCACGCTCACTTTCCGCGGCGGCGTGGTGGAGTTTCACCCCTCCGAGCGGCTGAAAAACGACCATACCTACCAGGTTTCCCTGCGTCTGGATCCCATCTGCGACGTTCCCGATAACCTGAAAACCTTTCAGTTCCAGATAAAAACTATCCCACAGACCTTCGCCTTCCAGGAGGGCGGCCTGGACATCGAGGAGGGCGAGGAGAAACTGTTCCGCTACCGGGGAACCATCGTGAACGCCGACCTGCTGGAGAACCAGGAGGAGGTGGAGAAGCTCGTCAAGGCCTCCTTCGACAAGGCCTCCCCGGATGTGGAGTGGGAGCACCTCACCCCCTACGCGCATCTTTTCACCGTCCACCGCCTGAAGCGCGGGACGGAGACCAAAATCCTCACGCTCACCTTCAACCAAAAGGTTAAAAACGGCAACGACTTGCTGGTGGAGATCCCCGGCGAAAACACCTTCTCCGTGCTGGAAATCAGACCCGGTGACAGCGAATCCAGGAGCATCCAAATCGTCATGTCCGACAACCTGGACGCCTCCCAAAACCTCCAGGGGCTGATCGGCGTCGAGGAGGTCAAGAACATGAAATATGACATCGAGGGCAACATCGTCCGCGTCTACACCGACGAGCAGGAGAAGCTCCAGGGCGTCGTCCAAGTCACCGTGCACCAGGGCATCAGGAGCAAAATCGGCGACAAACTCCCCGCGGACATCACCCTGCCGCTCTCCTTCCCC
Source organism: Odoribacteraceae bacterium (assembly GCA_031267995.1). Lineage (GTDB taxonomy): Bacteria > Bacteroidota > Bacteroidia > Bacteroidales > Marinifilaceae > JAIRKS01. The sequence continues at coordinate 6,103 of JAIRXZ010000166.1, forward strand.
TCCGTCAACCCGCGGGTAGATCTCTTCATGAACGCCCCCATCACCCCCTCCGAGGGCGACGCCATCATTCCCTTTACCGCCGTGGGACTGAAGGCGGTACAACTGCGCGTCGTCAAGCTGTTCGCCCAAAACATGAACTTCTACCTCCAAATGAGTGACTACGACAAGGAGAACACCGGCAGTCGCCACGAGTTTTCCCGCGTGGCGCGCCTCGTCCTGAACAAAAAGATTAACCTTGTCAAAGAGGGAGAGCTGTTTGACCCCGACGTCTGGCAGGACTACACCATCAACCTGGCCGACCACCTCACCCTGGAGAAGGGCGTCATCTACCGCCTGGAACTCCGCTTCCAGCGCTCCTACACGGGCATGCCCTGCGCTAGAAACCAGGAGGACAAGCTCCTCACCGAGGACAATTGGGATAACCCCCAGCGCGACGACTACGAGTACTACGACGATGACGACGGCGATTACTACTACAGCTATCCCTCAGACTTCGTCTGGGAGGAGCGTAACGATCCCTGTTCCAACTCCTACTACTACATGCGCGACCGTTTCCCGCACCGCAACATCATCGTCACCTCCCTCGGCCTCCTCGCCAAGGCGGGCATCGACGGCAAATACGCCGTGGCCGTCACCGACCTCCTCACGGCCGCCCCCGTGGAAAACTGCACCCTCTACTTCTATAACTATCAAAATCAAAAGATAGACTCCGCACGCACCAACGCCGCCGGCATCGCCACGGCGCGTCCCCCCGGCAAACCCTTCGTCATCGTGGCACAAAAGGGCAACGACAAGGTACACCTCAAGGTCAGCGACAACACTGCCCTCTCCTTCAGCAACTTTGACGTCAGCGGGGCGGTCATCCAGCAAGGCCTCAAGGGATTCATCTACGGCGAGCGCGACGTTTGGCGTCCCGGTAACGACATCTACCTCTCCTTCATGCTCGAGGACAAGGAAAACCTCATCCCCGCCGGCCACCCCATCATCGCCGAGCTTTACGATCCCAGCGGTAACATCGTCCAAGTCAAGCGCGAAACCCGCAACGAGCATGGCCTCTACTGCTTCCCCCTCAAGACGGACGCGGACGCCGTCACCGGCTACTGGCGGGCAGTCGTCAAAGTCGGCGGCGCGCACTTCACCAAAACCGTCCGCGTGGAAACCATCAAGCCCAACCGCCTCACCATAAACGTCCAACTGCCGGCGCCCGTGCTTGGCGAGGGCGTCGCCGCCACCCGCGTACCCGTGCAAACCCGCTGGATGCACGGCGCCAAAACCAGCAACCTGGAAACCAACACCGTCCTGCGCCTCAGCCATGCCCGCACCACCTTCCCCAACTTCGGCGACTACACCTTCGACCTCGCCCGCTACTTTGAAGCCACCGAAACCACCATCTTCGACGGCAAAACGGACGCCGACGGCAACTTCACCATCCCCCTCGCCGACATCGACGCCTCCTCACCCCCCGGCATGCTCAACGCCCTGCTTACCACGCAGGTATTCGAGAATGGCGGCGACTTCAGCATCGTCACCACGGCCTTCAAATACTCCCCCTACAAGGAATACGTCGGCATCAAACTCCCCGAAGCCGGCGAAAACGGCTACACCCCCGGCTCCTCCATCGCCGTGCAGGGAGTCACCGTCCAGCCCGACGGCAAGCAAGCCGGCAACAGCGAGATAGAACTCGAAGTCTACTCCGTCAACTGGCGTTGGTGGTGGGACTCGGACAATGACGAGCTTGGCTCCTACATCGCCCGTTCCTACAACAAACCCGTCTACACCACCACCGTACGCGCCGCCAACGGCAAGTTCTCCGCCTCCGTCAGCTGCGCCAAATTCGGCCGCTACTACATCCTCGCCCACGACAAAGCATCCGGACACTCCACCGGCGCCACCTTCCACGTCTACAACCGCGGCGCCGCCGACCTCCCCGGTGCGGCCACCCTCCTCGGCCTCAGCAGCAACAAAAAAGCCTACACCGTTGGCGACAAAATTGAAATCACCTTCCCCTCCTCCGCCGGCAGCACCGCCATCGTCAGCATCGAAAACGGTAAGACCGTCAAGGAGATCACCCGCGTCGTCGCCACCGCCGGCACCACCACCTTCACCACCACCGCCACCGAGGAGATGTGCCCCAACGCCTACATCAACATCACCCTCGTGCAGCCCCACCTCAACCGCACCAACGACAAAACCATACGTCTCTACGGTGTCCTCAACATCCCCGTCGAGGCGCCCGCCCTCCGCCTGCAACCGCGCGTCGACATGCCGGATGAACTGAGACCATCCAGCGACTTCACCCTCGCCGTCACCGAAACCGACGGCAAGCCGATGACCTACACCATCGCCATCGTCGACGAGGGACTGCTGGCGCTCACCTCCTTCCGCACCCCCGACCCCTTCCCCGCCTTCTACGCCCGCGAAGCCCTCGGCGTCAAAACCTGGGACTTCTACGACCAGGTTGCCGGCGCCCACGGCGCGCGCGTCGCCAAAGCCTTCGCCATCGGGGGCGACGAAGCCATCGTCGACGACGGCAAGCGCAAGAGCGACCGCTTCACCCCCGTCGTCATCTTCCGCGGCCCCTTCACCCTCCGTCCCGGCGGCCGCGACACCCACAACTTCACCATGCCCGAATACATCGGCGAAACACGCGTCATGATCATCGCCGAGGACAACGGCCGCTACGGATCAGTCGCCAAAAGCGTCAAGGTCAACAACCCCCTCATGCTCAACGTCACCATGCCCCGCCTCTTCACCCCCGGCGACATCATCGACATCCCCGTCACCGTCTTCGCCATGAAAGAAAACGTCAAGGACGTGGAAGTCACCCTCAAAACCGACCCCCTCGTGGAGATCATCGGCACCGCCAGCCAATCCGCGCGCTTCACCGAAATAGGCGAGCCAATCATCTTCTTCAAAATCAAAACACGCGAAAACACCGGTCGATCCACCCTC